>DASRLM010000569.1:0-8397 GCA_035648455.1 Puia sp.
CTCTTCGGCTGAATTTAAGGCCATCGGCGGTCTGCAGGCCCACCTGGAAGATTCTGACTTTGATGCGCCTTTCCATGTGGTCAGCTACAAGCTCGGAGCAATCGGTGGTTCGATGTCACAATATGCGGAAGCTACCAATGAAGGGGTAAGGTGGTCAGGAAACGCGGCAGCCATTGTCGGCCGCGCCACACCAGGCACCAGCATCTTCTTTGATCAGATCCATGTAAAGGGGCCGGACGGCAAGGAACGTGAAATTGCGCCCATGGTATTTATGCTTAAATAAAATATTACCAGGTCTGCCACGTCAACAGTGGCGGACCTGTTTTGTACATTCTCACGATAAATTTTAGAACATGAAGAAGCGTTTGATCAGATTGTCCCTCCTCGCAGCCATGTTCGCATTGGCGGTGGGAACCGTGGATGCCCAGGCCCCTGTAAGCAGGAAGAAGCACAAAAGGTCAACTGTAAAAAAGAAGACCAATACCAGCAGGAACAGCAATGCGAATGCGGTAGTGGCTCCGCCAAAAGATACCGTTAAACCCGTAGCCGAATTTGTAGCGGATATCAAACTCGATACCCCCCGCAAATCGCTCCGGAACGATGCGTCCATCGAACTCAACCTGGTGAAGGATCGTACGCCCCTGGCTTACGAACACATCCGGGAAGACGATGCCGTATACCGCCAGCGTGTGTGGAGGGAAATAGATGTTCATGAAAAAATGAACCTGCCCTTTGTGTATAAGGCAACGGAAGATAATGGTAACCAGCGCTTCATTAATATTCTGCTGAACCTCATTAAGGGTGGCGACGTAACCGCATTTGATGCAACCGTGGATGATCGTTTTACAACACCAATGACTTTCCGGGCGATCGCTGAAAGTATGGTGGGTAAACCATCCACCATCCAGATTCCCGATATGAACATTGACCCTGATGGTTCCAAGGGAATCACCAAGGACACGACCATCATGCAGGAGTTTAACCCGGATCAGGTAGAACGCTATGAGCTCAAGGAAGAATGGGTATTCGACAAGGAATCTTCCAGGATGTATGCCCGTATCCTCGGTATCGCACCGGAAAAAACCATTCTGAATCCCGACGGTTCTTTCCGCGCGGTGGTTCCGATCTTTTGGGTTTACTACCCTGATTTAAGGCAGTATCTCGTTAAATACGAAGCTTACAACGGCAAGAATTTCGGAGCCAGGATGAGCTGGGAAGAACTTTTTGAGAGCCGGATGTTTGCCAGCAGGATCATCAAATCCACCATCGATAACCCGGGTGACCAGTTCGTCAATGCATATATCAAGGATCCGATCCTGGATTTGCTGGAAGGGGATAATATCAAAAACAAGATCTTCAATTACGAACAGGATCTCTGGTCGTATTAATCTTCAAAAAATATCATTAAAAAAGGCTGTCGGGGTTAAACCCGGCAGCCTTTTTTGTTTTACTGTTTTTCCCGGATTGGGAATATAGTATTTATACTATACAGGGCTGAAAAACCGGCGTGAAAGTGTTGATAATTATTTTCAAAATACCCCTAGGGGTTCTTGTTTAATAGAATTGTTTTGCTATTTTTACAACGGTTTTTCATAGGATATTGGATTTTAAAAACGGGGCTGAATTTCTATTCTGGCCCCTTTTTATTTTTACCCCTTTCATCCGCTATAAGTCTTGCCCCGCCTGGGTTTCCTCCGCCTGCTTTTTTTCAAAATACGCGATGATCATTTTGGCCCTCGCCATTCCGGTTATGCTTTCCAGTTCCGCCGCTGTTGCCGCCTTTACTTTCTTCACCGAATGAAAAGTTTTTAACAACTGATCTGCCGTTTGTTTGCCGATCCCTTTAATATTTTCCAGTTCATTCTGAAAAGTGCCGCGGCTCCTTTTGTTGCGGTGAAAACTGATCCCGAACCGGTGTACCTCATCCCGGATCTTGCGGATGAATTTCAGGCTGATGCTGCCATAGGGAAGTTTGAGTGAATCCTGGTCGCCCGCAAAAAAGATCTCTTCCTCGTTCTTCGCAAGCCCCACCAGGGTCATCTGTCCCCTCAATCCGAGTTCATCAATACCTTCCAGCGCAGCGCTCAGCTGTCCCTTGCCACCGTCAATGATCACCAGTTGTGGCAGGGGCTGCTGTACTTCGCTGAGCCGTTTGTATCTTCTGAACACCACTTCTTTCATGGTGGCGAAATCATTGATGCCTTCCACCGTTTTCACATTGAAATGCCGGTAATCTTTTTTGCTTTCCACCCCGTCCCGGAAACAGACCATCGCCGATACCGGAAAACTGCCCTGGAAATTCGAATTGTCAAAACATTCAATGTGTACCGGCAACGAAGAAAGCTGCAGATCTTTTTGCAATTGCTCCAGCACCTGTATCCTTTCTTCCGGTGTTTTTTTATTGAGGTGAAGCATTTTTTTCTTTTCGGCTTCTTCGCGGTAATAATTCACGTTCTTCTCAGACAGTTCCAGCAATTTCTTTTTATCCCCGGCCTTAGGAACCGTTACCGTTATGCCCTCCTGCGGAAATTCAATGGGGAAAGGCACGATGATCTCCGGCGCCTGGCTGTTGAACGTATCCCTTATCTGGGCGATGGAGAAAGAAAGGATCTCTTCATCGGTTTCTTCCAGTTGCGTAACGGCTTCCGTGGCATGGGTCTGCACAATGGTTCCGTTCCTTACCATCAGGTAATTGATATAGGCGCCGCCGGCATCACGGAACATGGAAAATACATCGGCCTGCTCCAGGTTTTTATTTACGATCACGGAACTGGCCTGGTAGTTTTCGAGGTGTTCAATTTTTTTCCGGATCAGTTCGGCTTTTTCAAATTCCATATTTGCCGCGGAGTCCTTCATCTCCTGGCGGAAACTACCGATCACCGGAGCGAGGTTTCCTTTAAGCATGTTCCTGATTTTCTTAAGCCCTTCCAGGTAATCGGCTTCCGATTGCAATCCTTCACAGGGGCCCTTGCAATTTCCCAGGTGGTATTCCAGGCAAACCCGGAATTTCTTTTTGGCAATATTCGATGGGGTCAGGTTGAGTTTGCAGGTGCGCAGCTGCACATTGGATTTAATGAAATCAATCAGCTCGCGAACCTTTGCCACGGAAGTGAACGGACCCAGGTATTCCGAACCGTCCCCGATTTTCCGGCGCGTGAGGAATACGCGGGGAAAGGGTTCTTTTTTAAACACGATGAAGGGATAGCTCTTGTCGTCTTTCAGGTTGATGTTGAACCGCGGCTGGTATTGTTTGATGAGTGCATTCTCCAGCAGGAAAGCATCCTGCTCCGAATTCACCAGCGTGAATTCGAAGGAGCTGATGCGCCTGACCAGCTCATAGGTTTTATAGTTGGTAAAGGTTTTATTGAAATAGGAACTCACGCGTTTGCGCAGATTCTTGGCCTTGCCCACATACAGCAATTCCTTTCGGGCATCGTAATATTTGTAAATGCCCGGGTCCTGGGGTATTGTTCTTGAAATATCCTGAAATGTTTCCTGGTCCATGCGCTTACTCGCTGCTGTTCCACACCACTTTTGTCTGGCTCGTTCCGGCTTCGCCGTGTGCGGGTTGATAAATATGAATGATGCTGAAGCTTTTACCGGAATTCCAAAACATCTTGGAGAGTATCAGCGTATCCGCATGCAGGGCGCTGGATTCCAGATAAATGGATTTTACCTTGTCCGTTCCGGCCGGATCCGGTATGGCCAGCACATCCACTCTTCTTAACCCGTAACTGGTATCTTTTGTTGAGTAGGTAAAGCTAAGCAGGTTGGTGGTTTGATCCAGGAAGGAATTCTCCTCAAAACGCTTTTCAAACCGGTTGCTGTCCAGGCCCGGCAACAGGAACTCCGCCGCCAGCTTATTGAATGCCGCCAGGGTGAGTATCGCCGAATCCGTTTTTCCGTTCCGGGTAATGTATTCCGTCATTTTGGAGGGCAGGGAATCCACGCCGGCGATCTCACTTTCCAGGTAGTCGAGTACGGGGAAATAATCTTTCTGCACCGGTGGTGCTTCGGGTTTATCATGACAGGCACAGCATAGAACAAACGGCAGAACGATCTGCATGATCCTCGATACATTCATCCGATAAAATTAACACATGGGAACAAAACTACCTGATCGATTTGGTGAAGCCCAGGCGGATGCCGTAATTCACGAGATTTTCCTGTAAGGGATAACTGCTTTTGTAGGTGGAGAGGATCTGGTAACGGATCTGCGGACCCAGTTCCCAGCGGATGGATCCCACGAGGTAAGAGACGAATGTTTCGGCGCCTGCCTGCAGGTTCCACCGGCGGTACACAGCAGGATCCTTGCCGTAGCTGTTGTAGTCGCTGGACAACACATACGCGTCCCGGTTCAGCAGGTAGCTGGGTTGCACCGTGGCGCCGATATGGAGTTGTAATTTCCTTTTGCCCGCCACTTTCCATTCCATACCAACGGGCATGGATAGCTGATAATATTTATTCTGAAAACGCTGCGGATTTTTTGGATTTCCGGTTCTGGCCAGCGAATAGTTGGTGAGCGAATCGGCGATGTAACCCAGATAGGAGCTCAGGGTGGCGCCGGCCTGTGACGGGGATGAATTATAGGCCTTGAAATAATAACGGCTGAAACTGAACTGCAGACCTGCTTTCAGGCTAAAATTCTTCGACAGCCTGTACAGCAGGTTTCCGCCCAGGTCATATCCCATCACCGGCGTATTGTCCACAAACCCGTTCACATTCGCAAACCGCACCACCGTGATCGGCGCATTCTGAATGCTGGAATTGATGTTCTGGTAATCCACTCCGTACAGATGGTGCGTATTCAGGGTGGGCGTAACATAGATCTCCCAGCTGAAGCGGTCGTTGTATATGTGGGTGAGCTGGGTGACGGATTTGTCCGATTCCGGACTCAGCCCGGTTACATCGGCCGGTGCGGGCAGCGTCTGCTGCGCCTTTTCGGTTTCTTTCAGTTTCAGGTCCATTTTATTTCCGGAAGGAAGGGGAGAAGCCGACACATTCGCCAGGCGGTTTTCAGCGGATGCCTTGGCTATTTCAGATTTTATGCTGGACAGGGACCGGCCTTCCTCACGGGAAGCACTAACCGAAGTTTCGGTGCGGGAAATAAAGGGCGCGGGGAGGGCCTGCTGCAAATGACTTTCCGTTTGCCTGTTCGTGGCATCGGACGCTGAAAAGGCGTTGGGATTAAAGGCATGCAGATCCGCCGTGGCGGGCGCCGGAGCAGGTTGTATCGTTTTGGTTACGGCCAGGTTGTGTCCGTTGGTTTTTGACGGGGAGAGGAGCTGGGTGCCCGCGAGGATGAGGATGCCACCGACCAGTACGCTCATTCCGGCAACGAATCTTTTCCGCCGGGTATGCAGGGAACGGTGCACCTCGTTCCAGACCTTATCAGAAGGGTACATTTTAAGCTGGTCGGACTTTTCCTTCAGCTGGTTTTCAAATTCGTTGTCAAAATAAACGCGCTCCATCATTGTGGCTCTTTTTGGTCCGGCATGTCATAACCATCATTGGATTGCAGTGAGCCTTTCCGTCTTTTCTCTGGGCTCCGGAAGCAGCTTCCTCCTGATGAGGATGTCTTCCAGCATTTGCCTGGCCCGGGTATATTGCGAACGGCTGGTACTTTCTTCGATATCCAGCATTCCTGAAATTTCTTTATGGGAATAACCTTCAATGGCGTAGAGGTTAAGCACGGTCCGGTAACCAATGGGTAAGAGACGGATACAGTCCACGATCTGTTTTGCCTGAACGATGGAAGGGATGCTTTCTTCCCGTACCTGCGCCGAACTTGCCTGCATGATGTCCACACTCTCATTGAAGCGCTTATTTTTCTTCAGGTGATTGATACAGGTGTGCACCATGATCCGGCGTATCCAGCCCTCAAAAGCGCCTTTGCTCTGGAAGGTATGCATCTGGAGAAAGACCTTGATAAAGCCATCCTGCAGCATGTCCTCGGCATCTTCGCGGTTATGTGCAAACCTGAAACAGACCGCGAGCATCTTCGGACTGTACCTTTGGTATAGTTCACGTTGAGCCGCAGCATGATTTTTCAAACAGCCTTGTAAAATGGCTTCTTCGGTCATAAAAACCTCGTTGCCCTGTAAATTAGACAAATTTTTGCTGTTAAAGCTGCATTGCCACAAAGATTCCGGGCGGATTTTTAGTCAAATAAAACGTCGCCGGTCATCTCTTTGGGCACCTCATAACCCATCAGCTTAAGCATTGTAGGGGCTATGTCTGCCAGTTTCCCCGGGTGAAGTTTTCCCTTCCATTGATTATCAACGATAAAATAAGGGACCAGGTTCAGGGTATGGGCCGTATTGGGGGATCCGTCGGCATTGATCATAAAATCCGCGTTGCCATGGTCGGCCGTGATGAACACCAGGTAGTCGCTGGCCAGGGCGGCGGTCACTACCTTCTCCACGCAGCGGTCCACGGTCTCCACCGCTTTTACGGCGGCCGGGAACACGCCGGT
Source organism: Puia sp. (assembly GCA_035648455.1). Taxonomy (GTDB): domain Bacteria; phylum Bacteroidota; class Bacteroidia; order Chitinophagales; family Chitinophagaceae; genus Puia. The sequence goes on from DASRLM010000569.1 coordinate 6,476, forward strand.
ATGGCCCACCATATCGGCATTGGCAAAATTGAGACAGACGAAGTTGGCGGACTTTGCCTTCAGTTCTGGAACAATGGCATCGGTGATGCCGTCGGCGCTCATCTCCGGCTGCAGGTCGTAGGTGGCCACTTTGGGTGAAGGGATCATGATGCGCTTCTCCCCTTCAAACGGGGTCTCCCTGCCGCCACTGAAAAAGAAGCTGACGTGCGGATATTTTTCGGTCTCCGCGATGCGGATCTGGGTGAGTCCGTTTTTGGCTATCACCTCCCCGATGGTCATTTTCAGATCGTCATTCTCAAACATCACGTGCACGTTTTTGAAGTGATGATCGTATTCGGTCATGGTGGTATAGTGGAGGGAAAGTTTTTTCATTCCCTGTTCCGGATGGTCTTCCTGGGTAAGCACTTCGGTGATCTCGCGGCAGCGGTCGGTTCTGAAATTAAAACAGATCACCACGTCGCCGTCCCGGATCAGGGCCAGCGGATTTCCGTCGGAACCCTTTACCACGGCTGGTTTTATGAATTCGTCGGTGACCCCGGCGGCATAACTTTTTTCCACGATCTCCAGGGCGCTGCTGCCCGATCCGCCCGTTCCGGTCACCAGGGCATCGTAGGCCAGCTTCACGCGTTCCCAGCGTTTGTCGCGGTCCATGGCGTAGTACCGGCCGGAGACCGAGGCGATCTTTCCCGTGGCCGTGGCGTCCAGGTGTTTCTGCAAATCTAACAGGAATCCATAACCGCTTTTTGGATCGGTATCACGGCCATCCGTAAACGCATGTATGAACACATCGGGAACAGCTTCTGATTTACAGCAGTCGATGATGGCCTTCAGGTGATCGGTATGGGAATGCACGCCGCCATTGCTCACCAGACCAAGCAGGTGCAGTTTCCGGTGGTTGTTTCTGGCGTGGCGCAGGGCCTCCAGCAATACGGGGTTTTTGGCGAAAGAGCCGTCCCGGACGGCCACGTTGATGCGCTGCAGCTCCTGATACACGATCCTGCCGGCGCCGATATTGAGGTGGCCGACTTCAGAGTTTCCCATCTGGCCCGCGGGCAGCCCGACGGCCTCACCGCAGGTGACGAGGGTGCTGTGGGGGTAGTTTTTGTACAGGGAATCCACAAAAGGGGTGTGGGCCTGCCGGATCGCATCGGCTTCTTCCACTTTTCCGAGGCCCCAGCCATCCATAATGATCAGGACTGCATTTTTCTTTGCCATTTTTTAACCGCTTGGAATTTTTGTAAAGGCCTCAAAGTTAGTGCTATTGCCCTGTTTAATCGTATTTCCCGACGGGGATTTACTTTGGCATATTTTTCGCTTTGTACAGGCTGATAAACTTTATTCCCATGAAATCCATTATGGGGTGGGCCTTTGCCGGCATTACCCTTATTTTTATATCCTTCCGCGCGCCCCGTGATCCGGTCGCTCACCTTCGGGATTCTGCCGCTCACCTTCGGGATTCTTTTGCTTACCGCCTCGATCCCATTGCCTATAACCTGGAAGCCGTTGCAACCGCCTTCCGTTCCGGAAATGTAAACAAGCTGTCCCCATACCTGGATATCCGGGTGGACATCAGCCTGCCGGACAAAAGCGATACCTACAGCAAGAGCCAGGCGGAAATGGTGATCAGTGATTTCTTTAACCTGCACAACGTCCGTAGTTTCAAGATCTACCAGCAGGGCGAAAACGCCGGTTTCATTTTTTGCACCGGGCTGCTGCAGACCTATTCCGGAAACTACCGCACCACCTTGTTTCTGAAACAGAAGGGGAACTGGCAGTATCTTCAGGAGATACGCCTTCAACCGGTGGATTAAATTCGTTTCTCTTTATAAGGCCGTTGCTCACCTGTGCTCTCACCGCTATACAACTAACAGGTTTATCGAAGGTATTTGAGCAAGAATATGGAAATGAACAAGATATTAGAG
>DASRLM010000570.1:0-2164 GCA_035648455.1 Puia sp.
ACATCGCTGAGGGTGGCAAGGTTTATATTGATGCCATAAAGCATATTCCGTCCGGTGCTGAAATTCTGGTGGGTTACGGAAAAGAATACTGGGATGTGATCCGGCACAATCAAAAACTGACCAAAAACAAGATATGATCAATGGCACCATCCTTCAGGCATTTCACTGGTACCTGGAACCCGATGGAAAACACTGGAGCCGGTTAAAGGAAATGGCGCCCGGGCTTTCGGAGATGGGCATTACCGCGCTCTGGATCCCGCCTACCGGAAAGGGAACAACAGGAGGTTATTCTATCGGATATGATGTGTATGATATTTACGATCTGGGAGAATTTGGTCAGAAAGGATCGGTGAGAACAAAGTACGGAACGAAGGAAGAACTGATTGCTGCTATAGATGCCTTGCATGACGCGGGCATAAAAGTATATGTGGATGTCGTGCTGAATCATATGGGTGGCGCGGATGAAACTGAAAAAGTGATGATCCGCCGTGTGAATCCGGATAACCGCAATGAATTCATCAGCGATCCTTTTGAAATTGAGGCCTACACGAAATTTACTTTTCCCGGGAGAAAAGGAAAGTATTCGCAATTCATCTGGGACTTCCATTGTTTTACCGGCCTTGATTATGCCGCCAACCTGAATGAAAATGGCGTGTACAGCATTGTGGGCAATGGATACGGCGAAGGCTGGGAAGAAGTAGTGGATGATGAAAAAGGGAATTATGACTACCTGATGTACAACGACATTGAGTTCCGGAATCCTGCCGTGCGGGAAGAATTGAAACGCTGGGGAAAATGGTTACACGATTCCCTGCATTACGATGGCTTCCGGCTGGATGCGGTGAAACATATTTCTCCGAAATTCTTCAATGAATGGCTGGGCGATATGCGGTCGTCGATCAGCCCGGAACTATTTTCCGTTGCCGAATACTGGTCGCCCGGAAATCTTCCGCTGCTTCTGAAGTACATTGAAGCGACGGGAGGAAGGGTGAGCATGTTCGATGCCGGGCTGCAGCACAATTTCCATGAAGCCTCGGGTGCCGGCAAAGAATATGATCTCAACTCTATTTTTAATGATTCGCTGATTTCCGTGCGGCCGGATCTCACGGTGACGGTAGTTGCAAACCATGACACCCAGCCCCTGCAGGCGCTGGAGGCCCCGGTGGATCCCTGGTTCAAACCCATTGCCTATGCGCTTATCCTGTTGCGGGAGCAGGGCTATCCCTGTGTCTTTTATCCGGATTTGTGTGGTGCGCATTATGTGGACAAAGGTAAAGACGGCCAGGACCATGAGATCTTTATGCCGATGGTGGATAAGCTGGAACTGCTGATCCGCGCACGCAAAATTTATGGTGTCTGCGGGATCGGTGAGTGTTTGGATAAGAAAAGGATGACGGTTGACGGATGACGGTAGACGGCCTTTAGTTGCGAATTCGCACCTGATATCGGTCAACCGTCAACCGTCATCCGTCAACTCTTTCAAAGTCTTCCATCATCCGCCTGCTTCCGGCAAAAAACGGAATCCGCTGATGCAGGGAGGATGGAATGGCTTCCAGGATTTTATCCGTTCCGTCCGTTGCAGCGCCGCCGGCCACTTCCAGGATAAAGGCAAAGGGATTGCATTCATACACGAGCCGCAGTTTTCCGTTGGGGCTTGAATTGTTTCCGGGGTACAGGAATATACCCCCTTTCAGCATGTTCCGGTGCAGGTCCGCCACCATGCTGCCCGTATATCTTTGCGCATAGGGGCCACCGTTATCTTTCGTTTTGCGCTGGCACGACTCAATGTATTGCCGCACTTTTTCGTTGTAGCCAAAAAAGTTCCCGTGATTCACGGAGTAGATCTTTCCCAGTTCCGGGCAGCGGATATCCGGATGGCTCAGGGTGAATTCGCCAATGGAAGGATCCAGCGTAAATCCGTTTACACCCCGGCGGGTGGCATAGACCAGCATTGTGGAAGATCCGTAAATGATATAGCCTGCGGCCACCAGGTTCCTGCCCTGCTGTAAAAAATCATCCAATACGCACGGCCTTCCCTTTTCGCTCTTTCTTCTGTAAACGCCAAAGATGGTGCCTATGGAAATGTTCACGTCGATGTTGCTGCTGCCGTCGAGCGGATCCATCACGACCACGTATTTGGATTGATTGCAGAGTTCTTCATTGA
>DASRLM010000571.1:0-5063 GCA_035648455.1 Puia sp.
TTTCTTTCTTTTTTTCCATGAGGAAGACGAAGATAATAAATGTGGGCATTTTTGCGTCTCCGGCATTTAAGGTGGATGGTATATGGTGGATGGTGGATGGACTTTACGTGCGGGGCCGCACCTGATATCCATCCACCATCCACCATATACCATCCACCCCTCAAAAATCCACTCCCATCGCAAACTGCAACATCGGCTTGCCGCGGAAAAAACCGCGCATTTCCCAGCCGGCATCGAGACGGAGGAAATAGCCGAGGAGCATGCTGCGGACACCGAATCCATAGCTGCCGGCAAAGGGTCCTATGCCGCCGGATTTGATGGTCACGTCAACAGGAATGGAAGGATCGTTGGTTTGATAGTGCTGTTGGGGACGTTCAATATTTTTCAGTGAACCTGCCCAGGCCGTGCCCAGATCAAAGAACTGGATCACTTCGAAGTTGCGCAGGAAGGCATTGTTGATCGGTTTGTTGAATAAGGTGGCGAAGACCGGCAGCCGGAACTCACTGTTAATCGTGATGGCGTTATTCCCGTTGGCTACATTCTGTTTGAAGCCGCGCAGGTTCAGCGCCAGGGTCTGATAGGCATAGTTCTGACTGTAATCCGGATTGGGAAGCTGGTTGGCCTTGGGGAACAGTTCCCCGTCCATGCCGCCCAGGTAATAAACGATCTTCTGGTTGCCTCCGGAGAAATCACCCGCGGCACGAAGAGCCCAGATGAAATTTCGGAAGATCGGATAATAGTTCCGCGCATCAAACCCGAAATTCAGCATCTTCCTGCCTTCTGCCGTCTGCGGTTTGTTGATCTGGTAATTGAAATCCACATAGAATTTATACCGCAACCCGTTCATGATGTTGGTCGTTTTCAGGACCGTATTGTCATACACATATTCCAGGTGGGTGAGCAGGAAGGTCTGCTTGTCAATGTCACCCGTTTTCAGCGCAATCGCATCAAAGGTGGGATCGCCGGTATAGGCGCTGGTGCCGTCGGCTCTTAGCTTGACCTTGTCGGTTCTTTCCCCGAGACTGAACCGTATGCTCTTCACTTTATCTATGGGATACCGGGCCACGGCCTGGAAAAGATTGGTGTAAGATTTCGCATCAAAATCATGGATCACGTTGTTGGCGCTGTCAGTAAACGGAAATGAACCGACGTCCGTTTTCCGGTAATAGATCAGGGAGAAATCGGTGCGCCATTTCAGGTAATCTGCCCGGGCGTACCATTCGCCGCCACCGTCGAAGAAGGAACCGTTGCCGGCATTGAATGTGGATACGCCGATACCACCCGTGCCGGCGCTGACGCCGCTGGCGGAGCTGCCGCCAAACAGGGGAAGACGCAGGGCGCCGGTAAACCGGATGTCCTCAAACAGATCGAAAACGGCGGCTTTGAACATGGCATCAAAGGCATCGTTGCCACCCAGCTGGATGGGCAGCGATCCGGTGAAGGGCTGATACCGGTTGATCAGCACGTCGTTGTTGAATCCGGCGGAGAAATTTTCTGCGGAAAATTTCAGTTTGTAATCAAACAGTTTGGCTTTTTTCAGCAGGGATTCCTCTTTGGGCTGAACCACCGGCCGGGAAATGAATGAAGCGCTGTCTTTTTCAAATTCGCTTTCGAAAATATCAGCTTTCTTAGCGGAGTCGGGTTGTGTTTTCTGCAGGTATTTCGTGGCCTGGCCGCTGGCTATCTGGTCCGCCATCACGCTCTCTTTCCGGTATTCCGTCTGCCGTGGATTGATATTGCGTTTTTTCAGCGTGCTTTCATCCACTTTGAGTTTATACAGGAATTTAAGGTCGCCTTCCTGCCGCACTTCGCTCACCAGCCCGTTCTCACCCGCGATCTTGGTTTCTTTCAGTCCGCTCTGGTAATTGGTGAGCGCAAACACGTATGCGGAATCTTTGGTAATCGAGAAAGTATAGATCGAATCGGGCTCGGACCGTTTATTGGCGCGCAGCGTGGAATCCAGGTCGGCCGGATCGGGATTGTGCAGGATCTCGTCGCCGATGCGGTAAACGGTGTCGATGCCCGCCCTTTGCGTAGTAAAAAATCCGGCATAACGGTTAGCAATACCCGCTTCATCGCTGATGAAGGTGAAATGGAAATTATTGTATTGCATCGGATACCGCGCATCGCCGTATTTCAAATGGGTGAGCTGCGAGATCTGTTTGAATTCACTCCTGTTCCAGTTGTCCACCAGGAAAATATTATAGCGGTGGCTGGATGGAAGCACCGTATCCCCCGTAGGGGCAATGCCCGATGGGCGGTTGGAAGAATAGATGATGCCGGTCTTACTCGGGAAGGTTACAAATGTGGCGTCCAGGTCGTCGTACACATCATTGGTGATCTGCTGCAGTTCGTTATTCTGGAGGTGCATGACGAAGATGTCCGACTGCCCGCCTTTTACCGCACTCAGCAAAAGCGTGTTGTTGTCCAGCATGAATTTCATGTCCTGCACCTGGTCGAACTGGTCGAGGTCCTCCACGATCCGCTTGTATTTCGCCACCACGTCGTACACGAACAGGCGCACTTTTCCCTCGCTGTAGTATACCACGGCGAGTCGGGTGCCCTTGGGGTCCCAGGCGATCAGGGGATAATGGGGCTGTAAGGTCTTTTCATTGGTCCTCACGCCGCTGGTCAGCAGCACTTTCCGGTTCACAAAATTTTCATGCAGCACCACCCTGTATTTCCCGTGATTGAATTCCACCACGGCATAGGTCTGGCTGCGGGGAGCGGGGTTGGGAGAGAAATGGAAAAAATCTTTGTTGGCGTTGGTCTCTTCCACCACGGAAACGGAGCCTTTCGGCGCATTCCGGCGGCCGCGGATATCCGCATAATAGAGCTCCTGTTCCTCGTTCATGAAATCTTTCAGCACGTCCTTGAATTTCTTTTTTGTGATCTTCTGGGAAGCGCTGTTGGTGTTCCGGTAAACGCGGGCGAGGTATAAGAAATAGGTGACGTTTTCCTTTTTATAGCGGTTGGCGAAATAATGCCAGAAGGCATGGCCCGCGAGGTTGGGCTTTTCAAAGGCAAAATTGTAAAAATTGTTGTACCGGCCGGATAGCAGGGCCGATTTCAGCTGGTCGTCCAGGTCGGTCCTCCAGTTTTCCGCCACGTACTGGATATAGCCGTCGGTGAGCCACTGGGGAAGATCGAGCAGGGCCTGGTTGGCGGCAAATTCGCCGAGGTCGTCCCCGAATAATATGTTTTCCACCAGCACGCGGGCAATGCCCTCGCGGATCTGGATGCGCATCTTGTTGTGATCGTCCGTATAATAAACGACCATCTTATTGTTCACCAGTTTGGTGATGCCGCCTGTGGTCTGCCAGTCCATGTCCAACCCGATATTGGATTGTTCCATTTCGTTGAAACTGTTGTAAACCACGATGTTGGCCCGGCGCTGGAGGCCATATTCCACCTGTTGTTCGATGCCGGATAATTCCTTTTCCGCCACCTGGGCCACATATTTCGCCAGCGGGTCGCCGTTCTGATTAAAATAGGTGTTGAAATTCTGGGTTTGGTAATATTTCCACTTCATGTGCTTGAACTGGAGCCTGTTCTTGCCGAATTCAACCGTATTTACCTGGGAGGAAGCGTTCTGAAGAAAAAAAAACAGGGCCGATGCGACTAAAAAAAATTCTTTCAACTTCAACTTATGCGGATCTTGCATATTATATCGGGAATTATAGGAGAAACCCGGTTCAAGTTAAGACAATCCCTAAAACCGGTAAAATAGATTTATCCGAAAAAGGCGCTTATGCTCACGGTAAAACGATTCATATTCAACCCTGTCCAGGAAAATACATACGTGGTTTACAACGGAAAAGATGCCTGTTGCCTCATAGATCCCGGATGTTATTTTCCCGAAGAAAAAGAGGCGCTGGCCGTCTGGCTCAGGGAACATAACCTGGTTCCCAATCTTTTATTAAACACCCATTGTCACCTCGACCATGTATTCGGCAATAAGTGGGCCGCCGAAAAATACGGGCTCCGGTTACAGATCGGGGAAAAAGAGCAGTGGACCTTTGACTATGGGCCCAAGTCGGGCGATGCCTGGGGAATGCCCTTTGAAAATTATGCCGGGGAACTCATCTATCTCGCGGAAAGGGATATCCTCAGCCTGGGCGGGGAAAAGGAAAACGAACTGGAAGTATTATTCACGCCCGGCCATTCCATGGGCCATGTGGCTTTTTATAACCGCAAACAGGGATTTCTGATCAGCGGCGACGTACTTTTCCGGAACGGGATCGGCAGAACCGATATTCCCGGCGCAGACACGGAAACACTGATGCGGAGTATTAAGGAAAAGCTGTACACCCTTCCCAATGAAACCATCGTCTATCCCGGCCACGGGGAACCGACAACGATCGGGTACGAAAAAGAGTTTAATCAATGGACAAGAGAGAATTGAGAATGGACAATGCCCTGGCTCTAGAGGGTCTTTTCATTGTCCCTTGTCAATTCTCCATTGTCCATTCTACAAGCTTTCTCAAACCTTCGGGAAAATTAAACTCCGGCGCATAGCCCAGTTGTTTTTTGGCTTTTTCTATTGAAGCCAGGGAGTGGGGGATATCGCCATCGCGGTTGGGACCGTGGATGATCTCGATACCGGCAATGGCGGGATCGTGTTTGGCCAACAGCTCTTTTAAGGAAGCGGTCAGTTCATTGAGGGTGGTGCGGTCGCCATACGCCACATTGTATACGGTATTGATGGCCGCTTTATCTGCAAACAGAGCCAGCATATTGGCCTGGATCACGTTTTCGATAAAGGTGAAATCGCGGGAATGGTTGCCATCACCGTTGATCACGGGCGACTGGTGGCTTATCAGCTGGTCGATGAATTTTGGTATCACCGCGGCGTATGCGCCGTTGGGATCCTGCCGGGGACCAAAGACATTGAAATAACGCAGGCCCACCAGTTCCATTTTATACGTGGAAGCAAACACATTCGCATACAGCTCGTTCACGTACTTGGTGACGGCATAGGGAGAAAGCGGGTTGCCGATCTTTTCCTCCACTTTGGGCAGCTCTTTGCTGTCGCCGTATGTTGAAGAAGAAGCAGCATAGAC
>DASRLM010000572.1:0-3215 GCA_035648455.1 Puia sp.
TATCAATGCTTTGGCTCCGCAGTATATTGCTGACAGTAACCGCGATGTGGTGATCATGGCGCCGCAAAAGGACAGTGCCTCCTTACCTGGCGAAGAAACCGTGAATGGCTGGATCAAATCAGTTGACGACCGTAAACTGAGTCCTTACGAAGATGCCTTTAAAAAGGAATCCCTGCTTTCTTCTTTGCCGCCGGCAGGGAAAGTGACTGATGTAAAAAAACTGAAAGATATTGATGTTACGGAAATGACGCTGAGCAACGGAATGAAAGTGATCCTGAAACCCACGGATTTTAAGAATGACGAGGTCCGGTTCAATGCATTCAGTCCCGGCGGCAGTTCCCTGTACGCAGATTCAGACTTTGAATCGGCATCCAGCGCGGCCTATATCGTTGAAAATTCGGGGCTCGGTCATTTCAAACCCACGGATTTTCCGAAACTGCTCAGTGGAAAACAATTGAATGTTGAACCCTATATCTCTGACAGATCGGAAGGGCTGCGGGGTGTGAGCACGCCGAAGGACCTGGAGACTGCTTTTCAGCTTATCCATTTGTATTTCACATCTCCGCGGAAAGACAGCGTAATATTTAAAAATATCATTGATCAGTCCGCCAATGAGATCGCAGACCGCTACAATGATCCGGCAAATGTTTATAATGATACGGTGGCCGCGGTGCTGGGAAATTACTCCATCCGCAGAACCGGTCCTTCATTGGAAAAACTGCATCAGATTGATCTTGACAAATCCCTGGCCATATATAAAGAAAGGTTTGCCAATGCCGGCAATTTTACTTTTTTGTTTACCGGCAATTTTACGATTGACAGTATCCGGCCGCTGCTGGAAAAATATCTGGGTTCATTTCCAACTACCGGTCTGCACGAAGAGGCCCGTGACCTGAATATACACATCCCTGCCGGGGTAAGGGAGGCCGAGGTAAGGAAAGGTAAGGAGCCGAAAGCCACCGTACGACTGGTGATCAGCGGAGACTACAAATACAATCCGGAAAACAACATTCAGTTAACGGCGCTCAGTGAAATACTGCAGTTCAGGGTCATTGACCGCCTGAGGGAAAAGGAAGGCGGTACGTACAGTCCGTCCGTACGGGTTACTTACAATAAAAACCCGGCAAACCGGTATGCCTTTACGATTCTGTTTGGCTGTGGCCCCGAAAATGTTGACAAGCTGATTGCTGCCACCAAAGAGGAAATCAACAAACTGAAAACGGCCGGGGCCACTGATCTGGATATCACCAAATTCTCCACCGAAGAACAGCGTCAATATGAATTGCACCTGAAAGAAAATCCATTCTGGCTGAATTGGCTCAGCGCACAGCTTGAAAACGGCGACGATCCCGGAGCTATTTTAAATTATCCCGATCTGATCAAACAGGTCACTCCCGCATCGGTAAAGGCCGCGGCGAATCAGTACTTAAACGAAAATAATTTTATTAAACTGCTGTTGCTGCCTGAGAACAGCCAATGATGCGACGGGGCAATAGCCGTCATAAAGTTTTCCTAAGGATTGGGCGCCACGCATATAATAATTAAGGAAGCCCTGCCGTTATTACTTCAGTGATTATCATAACTGAAGTTTTCTCACGGCCGGTGTGTCTACACTGGCTTTTTTTATTCTTTTTTTCTCCGTTTTGCGTAAGTTTCCTAAAGAAAAAACTGTAAAATTACGTTTCCCGTTTTGGGAAAATTATTCGCCCCGCTGGTTCGGTCCCGAGGTTTTTTCATCCCAATCCTTTACATTCGAATTTCAACTGACCCGTTCATGGCTGATTCACCGATGATTGCGCTTAACTTTCCCGGCCGTCAGGTCTTGGGAAATAATAAGGTTTGCGTACTGGCCGGAGATGTGGGCGGAACAAAAGCCAACCTCGCCATCTTTGAGGCGACGGCCGATCAGATAACACTCCGGAAAACGTCCACTTATCATTCCGGGCAGTACGATTCGGTGATTAAGATCATTCAACAGTTTTTCCAGGAAAATCCCGGATACAAGCCGGACCGGATTTCGCTGGGTGTTGCCGGACCCGTGTTTGAAGGGCATGCGGAAATTACCAATCTGCCCTGGGTGATCGACAAGAAAGAAATTACGGCCGCTACAAGCATTCAGCATATATCCCTGATCAACGACCTGGAAGCAGCGGCTTATGGTCTGGCCGGTATGACGGAAAAAGATTTTCTTGTCCTGCACCCCGGTGAATCCGGCATCAGGGGGAACATGGCTGTTCTTGCACCCGGTACCGGATTGGGCGAAGCCGGTTTATTCTGGGATGGCAAAGTGCATCATCCCTTTGCTACGGAAGGGGGCCATTCGGATTTCTCGTGCCGGAACGAAGAGGATATGGAACTTCACAATTTCCTGCTGCAGAAATATAAAGTGGTCAGTTGGGAAAGCGTGATAGCAGGTCCCGCCATTCACGACATATATAACTTTTTGTGCCAGGTAAAAAAATGCCCGGTGAGTGCTTCTATTACCAATGCCTTTAAGCAGGACGATCCATCTGCTGTGATCAGTGAGGCGGCGGTGGCGGGGTCGGATCCTGTTTGTGTGGAAGCGATGAAACTTTTTGTACTTTATCTGGCCAGGGAATCCTGCAACCTGATCCTGAAAATGAAGGCCACAGGTGGCCTCTTCCTCGCCGGTGGCATTCCACCGAAAATCGTTCCTTTGTTAAAACAACCTGATTTTTATAATAACCTGCTGGACTGCGACCGCATGCAGGATCTGGTAAAAAAGGTTCCCGTGAAACTGTTGCTGAATGATAAGGCTCCCATGATCGGTGCGGGCTGGTATGGGGCGTATTTTAACTCTCCATTGTCCATTGTCAATTATACAAAATGAATACACGCCGTTCTTTTATCAAACAAGCCGGGCTGCTGGCTGGTGGATCGATGGTAACTTCCGCTCTCATACAGCCCGTATTTGGCGCTGGCGGACGGAGGATGGCTGCCAGCGACCGGATCAATATCGGCGCCATCGGAATCAACGGCATGGGCTGGTCGGATCTCAACGCGGCATTGAAACAACCGGGTGTGAATGTGGTGGCCCTGTGCGATATAGACAAAAACGTGCTGGACCGGCGGATGAAGGATCTTTCCAAATTAAATATCAATACGTCCAAAATAAAAACCACAGGAAATTACCAGGACGTGCTGAACAATAAAGATGTGGATGCGGTGATTATCGGTACGCCCGACCACTGGCA
>DASRLM010000573.1:0-4620 GCA_035648455.1 Puia sp.
CGTCGGGGCATGAGGGTTAGTTTTAAATATTTTTGCGGTTGATTTTTTGAGGATGATTTATTGTAAATTACGTGAATGATTTTGTCCTGCTCCTGTTTTGCTATTTATTGAGATCAACACCTCTTTCATGGAATACGATTACCAAAACGTTTTTACCGCTGAAAAAGAAAGAATCCAGGTTTTAAAAAAGTATGATATTCTGGATACGCCACCGGACGGGAGTTTTGACCGGCTGGTGGCGCTTGGTTCCAAGCTGCTGGATATGCCTATTGTGATCGTTTCCCTGGTGGATACGGACCGGATTTGGTTCAAATCTGTTTACGGACTCGACGTCAGGCAGATAGACCGGGAACAAGGCCTTTGCGCATCGGCTATTTTAAGCGATGAATTTTACCTGGTGGAAGATGCGGTGAAAGATCCCAGAACACTGACGAATTCGCTTGTAGCAGGATCTTTTGGGTTGCGTTTTTATGCCGCCGTTCCACTGAAAACGGTAGAGGGGTTTATCCTGGGTACTTTTTGTGTGATTGATAAGAACCCAAGACAGTTGACCGAAGGGCAAAAAGCCATCATGCATGATCTGGCGGCCATTATTATGGATCAGATGGAACTGAGGCTTGCTGCCAGAAAAGCCAACGCCCAGCAAAACCAGGCATTAAACCTGGCCATGCATGATCTGCGTAATCCACTTGCGACCATCGCCTTGGGGGCAGAACTGATCAAAGAATCCACGGATGAACCGGAAGTTATTGCTGAAATGTGCGATAAGATTATGGAAACCTCAGAGAGAATGAATAAGATGATCCATGAGTTGCTTGAATCCGCGAGTCTTGAGACGGGTAAAATAGTCCTCCTACCCCGAAGGGTTGATTTTGCCGAAGTGATTAAACGTACGCTTTCCACCAACCGGGCCTTGGCTGTTCATAAGCATCAGCATTTGCTGCTGGAGATTGAGAACCACCCGGTAGTTTGGGCAGACGAACTTAAATTGTCAGAGATAGCTGACAATCTGATCAATAATGCAATTAAATTTTCTCCTCCACATAGCCGCATTACCGTACGCGTTATGGAAACTGCCGGGAAGGCAATTCTCAAGGTAGCTGATGAAGGTCCCGGCTTTACAACCGAAGACCGTAAGCATTTGTTTCAAAGGTTTAGCCGGCTTAGTGCCCAACCCACCGGTGGAGAGCATTCAACCGGTCTGGGACTTTCAATTGTGAAAACCCTGGTTGAAGCGCACGAAGGGAGGATATATGTCGAGAGTCAGGAACAGGGCTCCGTATTTACCGTCGAGTTACCTCTTTTAGTATAAAACTTGTCCTTTGTAGCCATCGCTACTTCCCTGTCTCCCCGACGTCAAGTATTGATCACAATATAATCCAGCGTCGTAAATGAGGCGCAGGAAAAAAGCCAACCTACTGTTACCTTGAATATCGGAATTTAGCCGGTATTAGCCGCCAAATTTTACAATATCTGCAAAATAATACATATAATACCGGAATTATTCCGATATTTGTCGTATGATTTTACAAATGCGGCCCGAGGAGACCTTGCAGCACTTTAGCGGCCAGCCTTTAACCCGTCAACTCCTCCTGGATTTGCTGAAGGCGTATAAGCGTCCGCACGATAAGATCGCGGAGATGGTGCGGCAGCAAATACTGACCCCCGTCAAGCGTGGGCTGTTTATTCCAGGGCCAGCAACGAAGGTCGGACAGCCGGAGCCATTTCTGCTGGCCAACCACCTTTACGGGCCCAGCTATGTTTCCATGGAAACAGCGCTGTCCCACTGGGGGTTGATCCCGGAAAAGGTTTACGAAATCGCCTCAATGACGACCCGCCGCTCGGTGGAATATGATACGAAGGCAGGCCGGTTCACCTACAGTCACCTCGACCTTCCTTACTATACTTTCGGTCAGCAGCAACTAAAACTTTCCGAACGGCAGACCGCGCTGGTCGCCCGGCCGGAAAAGGCCCTCTGCGACAAAATCATTGCTACCTCCGGCCTCTTGTTCCGCAGCGGGATATCCTTAAGGTTATGGTTAACGGAAGACATGCGCATGGACCGGGACAGGCTTCGCAGCCTCCGGCCGGAAATGATCCGCAGCTGGGCAAAGGATGCGCCCAAGCAGGAAAGCATACTGTTACTGGCAAAAACACTCGAAGACTTATGATCAAGGAATGGATCGATCAGTATAAACCACAAAACAGCTTGCAGGCAGACCAGGCTTTGCGGGAGATCCTGCAGGAGATTGCACTGGCGGGGCTGGGCCGTAGTGGCTTCTTCGAAAAAGCGGCGTTTTATGGCGGAACCGCGCTCCGGATCTTTCACGGGCTTCCGCGTTTTTCAGAAGATCTCGACTTTTCCTTGCTGGCGCCGGATCCGGATTTTGAATTGCAACCCCATTTGGACGAGATGCAGGACGAGTTTTCAGCCCTGGGAATCAGTGTGCGCGTGGCGGAGAAAAACAAATCCAACAAGACGCATATCGACTCTGCCTTTCTCAAAGCGGATACCACCTGGAAGGAACTGGTACTGAGGGATATCATCCCGCAGGAGCGGACGGGCTCGCTGCCGGAGATCCGGATCAAGCTCGAAGTGGATACTGCACCACCGCCTGGATTTACGACAGAAGAGAATTTACTGGTAAAGCCTTTTTCCTTCTATGTCAAATGCTTCAGCCTGCCCGATCTTTTTGCAGGTAAAATGCATGCCCTTCTGTTTCGCAAATGGAAGAACCGGGTCAAGGGGCGCGACTGGTTTGACCTGGAATGGTATATTCAAAAAGGCGTCACCCTGAATCTCGATCATTTACAAAAAAGGGCGGTGGAAAGTGGTGACCGGACTCAAAGAAAAATAACCCGACCCCAACTGATCGGACTGCTGACCCAAAAGATTAACAGCGTATCCTTTGGAAACATCCGGGAAGATATCGTCCGGTTTATCCCCGACGCTAGGGTTTTAGACATCTGGTCCCCAAAATATTTTACCGACCTGATTCAAAAAATACGCACCAACCCTTAAATAAAACCTACACCCAAATAAAAGTATTTTCAGTCTTTACCCTGGTTAACCTTTCTTATAGCTCTTTTTCTAATATGATGCTTTACAGAAACGGTTATAAAGGATACGCCTATTGCCGTAATGCAGATTAGTGAGATCAAAAAAACAAAAAGCGTAATATCATGGGTCGCACTATTCGGAACCATCTGAATAAGCGCCGGCTTTCCGGAAGCGTTGAAAAATAGCGTCATGACTGCATCTCATTAAAGGTTATTTCTTTTTCTTACCTCAATCAGCGCCTCTGCTGGCAAAGCTGCCACCTGTATGAAGTTACATAGTGAAAATGGAAGGCAGGTCCAGCATTTTAAGGCAATTTCCTAATGTGTCAGCCATCAGCCATGAACACGCCGTTAAGCCAAAAAAAGCACCGAGTAAATCCACGTTTCTCGCACTGATACCACCCATATCTTTAAAACCCCCAAACGGTGCGTATGCATTCCGGAATATTTTGTACCCCCGGCTCGCCGTCAAAAAAGCTAAAACCCTGATCCCATTCCCAATAAGCAAAAGGAATATGGAGCTCATTCAGTAAATCTTTTATGGTCACGGTATATCGACAACGGCTGGCCGTATCCGCGTACTTTTTATAACTGCCCCATTCTCCGCAAAATACCGGCACATTATATTTTTCGGAAAAAGCTTTCGCCGTTTTCAATTCCTTTCTAAGACCACTCATCGTGCCCGCTTCCGAATACGCTTTGTAATTCCGTTCTCCCCAGGTGTCTTTGGAAGCGGGGTTTAGCTTCGGCATAGCCGTCTCGTCGTATGGAAACGGTATGCCGGTATTGGAGGTTTCTTTTACACCTGCCCAACTCGCGCCCTGGTGGGTAAACAGGAAAGGATCGTAAAAATGAAAGGTGTATATGAGATTATCATCTGGAAGAATACCCAACTTTTCCAAGCCTGACAGGCTGTTCCAGCCCGCTCCTCCAATGATGAGGGTATGATGTGGCGCAATTTCGCGTACCGTTTTTATTAACTTTATGGCACATTGTTTCCAGACAGCATCACTGATATTATGCGGCTCATTGTACAATTCAAAAAATACCTTATCGCCGTCCGTGTTCTTATACCGGGCGGCAACCTGCTCCCAAATAGCCTCCAGGCGGGGGAGTTCCTGCATTGCCCTGGTGGAATCATCCAGCGAGCCATGATGGTTGTCGATAATCACCTTCATGTCATATTGTTTTGCCCACTGCAGTATCGAATCAATGGCAGCAAAATACCCGGGTTTTACGATCCGGTAGGGCGCGACATGACTGGTCCAGTGGTCGAAGGAGACAGGTAGCCGCAACGTCTTAAATCCCAATTGATGCATCAATGCCAGCTGCGTTTTCTTGCCGGCAATGCTCTGCAGGTTGAGCTAATCCTGGAAATCGTTTGCTTTTGTCCCGTTCCAATAGTTTTCCAGCCAGGAAAGATTTATGCCCATGCCCATGCTGTTAGCCCTTTGCAAAGCAAGAGATTGAGCCTTTGCGGACTGAAGGCTGAAAAATACCAGACAGAGCGACACGAAAAGTAAACGAACTGATTTGATGGTCTGTCCATCACCGAATAAT
>DASRLM010000574.1:0-5943 GCA_035648455.1 Puia sp.
GTTTCTGAGGGCGAATAGTTATTAAGTAAAAGTAAAAAGGAAGACGGTTCTTTTTTACTTTCCCCCCCATCCCCAGGTGAGAAAATGCGGCATAGCCTGCGCCCAGGTGGCCGGATCGTGGGTTCCGCCGGGTATTTCGAGGTAACGGATGTCCTTTCCGGGTGCATACCCTTTTTGCATCAGTTCACCGATCAGGTCCCTAGTATCATCAATGGAATCGATGATACCATTGTGGTTGCGGTCTTCCGTTTCATCTTCCGTACCACATTCAAAAAAGAATTTCAACCCGGGTTCATAGCGACCTGCGCGGATCGCGGCATGCATCAGGCGATGGCACTCATCCCGGTAACGGGGATCTGCCTTATCCAGGCTCCTCCACCACAAGGAACCGGAAAAAACGCCCGCAGTTCTGAAGATGTGCGGATGGGACCAGGTAATATCGAGCGCACTCAGTGCGCCCAGCGAAAAACCGGCAAATGCCCAATCCGTGAGTATCGAATCCGAAAAAAGATTTTTAATATAAGGGATGAGTTCCCCGGTCACGAACCGGGTATACCGGGAAGCCAGAACTCCCCTGCTCCGGTAGTCGGCCCCGGAAGCCGTTCCATATTCCAGCTTACGCAGGGGACCCGCATGAATGCCTATACAAAGCAGGGGCTGAAGGGATCCCGTGCAGTACAGCTGTTCCAGCATGGATTCAAACTGCATGCAGGCCAGATCCTGGCCGTCGTTGATCAACAGGACATGCATTGGACCCGGCTTGCTGAACGGGGGAAGATACAAGTCAACCGGCACAACTCTGTTCAGCGTCCTGGAAGGAATGATTACCGGCTGACCGGTCACCGTTTCGGGTTTAACGGATTGCATACTTTCAAAAATAACAAAGAATCCCGGGTTGATTTGTTTTTATAGCATTTTAAAAATAAATTTGGATGGCCACCAACCTGTTTCCCATGAACATCAAGGAAGAATATCATAAATGGCACTCCCCTTCGCTGAACCGGGATGTGGAGATGCTGGTATTTGGTTATGCCGGACAACCCGTTATTTTATTTCCCACCTCGCAGGGGGCCTATTTCCAGAATAAGGACCAGGGAATGATTGATGCTGTAAAAGGACTCATTGAAAATGGCAAAGTGAAGATCTATTGCCCCGATAGCCTGGACGATCAGACCTGGTACAACAAATCCGTTTCCCCGGAGGAGCGTGCGCATAACTATACCTGTTATGACCATATGCTGGAAACCGAACTGATTCCCTGGGCGCAGCATGAAACGGGCTACGAAAGAATGGCCCTCGCTGGATGCAGTTTCGGAGGTTACCATGCAGTAAATACTTCCTTCCGTCATCCCCACCTGGCCAGTTACTGCTTTTCCATGAGCGGCGCTTTTGACATCCGCCGGTTTGTCAACGGATTTTACAGCGACTCCGTGTATTTCAACAATCCCGTGGATTTTATTGTAAACGACAACAACCCCAATCTCTGGAAAATGGGCATTGTGCTCGGAACCAGTGAACACGATATCTGCAAACCGGAAAACGAGCGGCTGAGTGGCATCCTGCATCTTAAAAACATCAACCACTGGCTGGATGTGCGTCCGGATGCATCGCACGACTGGCCAGTATGGCGTGAGATGTTTCCGCATTATTTATCTTTAATGAATGGTGGTTGAGGAATCTGGATCACCATTGACGGATGACGGTCATCCAAATAAAAAAGTAACCATGAAAAAAATCGGCATCCTCTACGGTAAAGAAAGAAGCTTCCCCATGGCCTTCATCGAAGCGGTGAACGGCCGGAACGTGCGCGGCATTATGGCAGAGCCGGTGCACATCGACAAAGTGATCCAGGGAGAGCCGAGCGGTTATTCCGTGATCGTAGACCGTATTTCCCAGGATGTGCCTTTTTACAGGGCTTACCTGAAGAACGCAGCCCTTAGCGGAACCGCTGTGATCAACAATCCGTTCTGGTGGAGCGCCGATGAAAAATTTTTCAACAACGCCCTCGCAACAAAAATCGGCGTGCCCGTTCCCAAAACGGTTATTCTTCCTTCCCGGGAATTGCCGGAAGAAACGACAGAACGCTCTTTTTCAAATCTGGCCTATCCGCTGGACTGGGAATCCATATTCAAATACATTGGTTTCCCCGCGTATATGAAACCATTTGCCGGGGGCGGCTGGAAAAGTGTGTACCAGGTTAAGAGTGCAGAAGATTTTTATCAAAAACACAGTGAAACGGGCCGCCTGGTGATGATGCTGCAGGAGGAAATTGTTTTTGAAGAATACTACCGCTGCTACTGCGTCGGCGGCAAATATGTACGCATCATGCCTTATGAACCCCGCAATCCGCATCACCTGCGGTATTCGGCCGATTTTTCTCCTTCGGAAGAAAGGCTCAGGCAGATGGAACAGATCGTGCTGCGGATCAATGAATTCCTGGGATACGATTTCAATACGGTGGAACTTGCCGTTCGCAACGGAATTCCTTATGCGATTGATTTTTGCAACCCTGCTCCCGATGCGGAAAAAGACAGTGTAGGTGAGGACAATTTCAACTGGGTGGTGGAATCCGCGGCCGCCTATGCCATTGAACGCGCACTCGATGCCCGGGAAGGACTGGATAATCTCACTTGGGGTGAATACCTGAAAAAAAGCATCATTTCGAAACCACTTATGGGCTGATCCGGGCCCATTCAAATTACTGCTGCAATCTTTATGGCCACCATCAACTATAAGAATTTTACCCTGGGCATTGAAGAAGAATACATGGTCCTTGATCCCGAAACCAGGGAGCTAAAAAGTCATGAGCAGAAAATAGTGGCAGAAGGGCAAAAAGTGATCCGGGATAAAGTAAAGGCCGAGATGCACCAGGCCGTGGTGGAAGTGGGTACCGATATCTGCGGGGATATTCACGAAGCTTATAAGGACGTTGCCTTACTGAGGAAAACCATTTCGCAGATAGCCGGTGATTTCGGTCTTTGGGTGGGCGCCTCCGGCACGCATCCCTTCAGCCATTGGGAAAGTCAGCTCATCACCGATCATGCCCGCTACAATGAAATTGTAAATGAATTGCAGGAAGCTGCCCGCAGCAACCTGATCTTCGGTCTCCATGTGCATGTGGGCATGGAAAGCAGGGAAATGGCCAACCACATCGCCAATTCCACGCGCTATTTCCTGCCGCATATTTATGCGCTGAGTACCAACTCTCCTTTCTGGGAAGGACGCAGCACAGGCTATAAATCTTTTCGCACCAAGGTATTCGACAAGTTCCCGCGCACCGGCATTCCGGAATATTTTGAAAGCATTGAGGCCTACGAAAACTTTGTAAAGCTGCTGGTGAAGACCAACTGCATAGACAATGCGAAAAAGATCTGGTGGGACCTGCGCGTGCATCCTTTTTTTAATACGGTTGAATTCAGGATTTGTGACGTACCGCTCACCGTGGAGGAAACCATTTGTATTGCCGCCCTGTTCCAGGCCATCTGCGCCAAGATCTATAAACTCCGTACGCAGAATTTAAATTTCATCATCTATCCGCGGGCGCTGATCAACGAAAACAAATGGCGCGCCAGCCGTTATGGAATAGACGGACACCTGATCGATTTTGGGAAAGAAGAAGAAGTGAATACCCGTGCCCTGATCTATGAATTGCTCGACTTTATTGAAGATGTGGTGGATCCCCTTGGAATCCGCGAGGCCATCAGTATTATTCCCCGGATTTTTGAAACCGGGACTGGCGCCGACCGGCAGTTGAAAGTATATGAAGAAAACAAGAGCCTGGTGGACGTAGTGGATTATATCCACGACCAGTTCCTTTTTGGATTATAGCAGATTTTCGATAACCACCGCACTGGCCCCTCCGCCACCATTGCAGATGCCGGCTGCACCATAACGCGCTTTCCGCTGCCGTAAAATATTGATCAGGGTTACGATGATGCGTGCACCACTGCATCCGAGCGGATGTCCCAGCGCAACCGCACCTCCGTGTACATTCACTTTTGCCGGATCCAGATGCATACGGCTGGTATTTTCAATGCCGACCACGGCAAATGCTTCATTGAGTTCCCAGAAATCGATTTCCCCCATTTTTAATCCGGCTTTCTGAACGGCCCTCGGAACAGCGATGGAAGGGGAGGTGGTAAACCATTCCGGCGCCTGTTCAGCATCTGCATAAGATAGGATTTTTGCCAGCGGTTCTAATCCCGATTCCTTTAATCTTTTTTCGTTCATCAGGATGAGTACGGCAGCACCATCGTTCATGGAACTGGCATTGGCGGCGGTTACGGTACCATCCTTCTGAAAAGCCGGCTTCAGGGAAGGGATCCTGTCGAATTTTACGTTAAAGGGTTCTTCGTCCCGGTCGATCCGGACGAGCTCATTTTTTTTCTGAATCTCCACAGGAACAACTTCCTCCTTAAAATTTCCCTGGCTCCAGGCTTCCTGAGCCCGCTGATAACTCATCATGGCAAAATCATCCTGGGCCAGCCGGCTGATGCCGCAAACAGATGCGCAAAGTTCCGCCGCAAGGCCCATGGCTTGTCCGTCATATACATCCGTCAGACCGTCTTTTGCCAGTCCGTCGATAAAAGAACTGTTTCCATATTTATTTCCCCAGCGCATCTGTTCCGCATAAAAGGGAACATTGCTCATGCTTTCCATTCCGCCCGCAACCACAACAGCGGCATCTCCCAGTAATATACTTTGTGTGCCCAGCGCGATCGCTTTCATACCACTGGCACAAACCTTATTGATGGTGCTGCAGTTTACCGAGTCCGGAAGGCCAGCATATTTTGAGGCCTGTCTGGCAGGTGCCTGCCCGAGATTGGCCTGCAACACTGATCCCATTAGCACATCATCCACCTCTTCTCCGCTTAACCGTATTCTTTCCAGGGCGGCTTTAATGACCAGTGATCCCAGGCGTGTGGCTGATAAATCCTTTAGCTGTCCGCCGAAACTCCCAATAGGCGTTCTTACAGCAGATACAATATAGACCGGTTCTTTCATCTGTTCCTTTTTCACAAGTTAAATCAATTGATGAAGCGGTCCTCTTTACCAAACCTTGCTATTCCTCTTTCTGGTCATCTTTTATCGCTGATTCCTGTCTGCCGGTCTGCCTTCCCCTGGGCGGGATTCCGGTTGCGGAGCCGTCCGGGGTTGTTGTGCAGGCGCAGGCCTTTGCTGCTGCGCAGGTGGTGATGGCCTTTGCTGCTGAGGAGGGGACGGCCTTTGTTGGCGGGGAACAGGCGCCGGCCTTTGCTGCTGCGGAGCGGGCGAAGGGCTGTGTTGTTGTGGTGCGGGTCTGGGACTTGCCGGAGCATGCGGAGTATGCCCGGACACCGGTTGGTTATTATGGGGCTCGGTCCTCGCCCGCTGGTGATTCTGAGCAGCCGGCGGTCTGTTTTCCGGATGACTTATTTCAGCCGGCTGATGTGGTGTTATCTGTGGTGAAGGCGCCGGAGTGGGATGGTGGTTGGTTGCAGGTCCCACACGTCTGTTACCCGGGTTAACATTCGGCGTGCCGCCCGGATTGGGTCTTGGAGCAGCCGGCGCTGTTCTGTCTGCCGGCCTGCCTGTATTTCCCGGGGATGGCCTGCCTGCATTTCCTTCTGCCGGCTTGTTTCCCGGTCTCACCTTGCGATTATAACCCGGCAAACTGGCCGGTTTAACAGATTGCAGCGACTGCACTCGTGCAGGAGCAACGGGATGTCCGGCAGCATTTCGGCTTATCGCCGGACGATAAATGGCCACCTGCCCATTTTGTACCTGACTGCGGCCAGGGCGTGCAGATTCGCGGACGGAAACAGGGCGGACAGGTGCATGGGTATATTTTTCCACGTTGCTGGCCTGAGGCCCCCGCATATAATGCCCCCTTCCGCTACCAGAATTCATATTATTGATAACAGTAATGTTTTTTATAATGGTCACATTGGTATTATAATGTAT
>DASRLM010000575.1:0-4456 GCA_035648455.1 Puia sp.
CGGAAGCATTCCATGGCGAGATAATTGCCGCCATATTCGCCGTCGTTGTCGTCATCTTCCGGGCGCCAGGAACTGGTATCACCGGGAATTTCCAAGTGACACTGGCCGGCAATCCAGGGTTTGCGGATATGCCTTTTCATCAGGACCTCATAGAAATATTCCTGCTTCGAGAGCAGGTTCATTTTTCTTTTTTTAATGGCACTTACTCCTCCTGCCGTAGCGATCCAGGCATTGCCTTCCTGGTCGAACGCGATATCATTCACCTGATCGTCCAGGAGCCAGCGCCGGCTGAAACGCAGCGAATGCGTGCCATCCGGCGAAAAGCGAACCACGCCCACTTTTGTTCCAACCCATATAACGCCATCGGGTGAACGCCGGGCGCAATGGGTATAGATGGAAGGGCAACCTTCCTGCGGCCGGATCACCCGTTGTTTTTTACCATCTTTTAATATCGTCACACCGCCGAGACCGGCTACCCAAAGCCGGCCACCCGAATCAAAACACAATCCCCTGAGATAAGCGCTCAGCAGCACATCTGTTTTTTGAAAATAACGGGTGCCTTGTGCATTGCAATGGTACAGTCCCACATCACTGGCTATCCAGATGCCTCGGCGTCCGTCAGATACGGCGCTGCGCACAGACCGGGCTATGGGATAATTTTTTTTTATGAAATGGTTGCCGTCCAGCAACCACACACCATCAGGTCCAATAGCATACATTCCTTCACGGGAAGGACAGATCACAGAAATGGGTCCCTGCGTGCCGGATATTTTTTTAATTTCTCCCTGCTGATAAGCATATACTCCGTTCCAGGTGCCCATCCGGACTATTCCCCCATCCTCAGCGGCAACTGCATAAGCCGGACCTTTGTCCTCATCAGAAAAAGGCAGCGCCATCCATTTTGTCTCCCCGTCTTTTTTCATCAGCACACCGGCAGCTGTGGCAATCCATACTGTGGACATCCTGTCCACCGCAATGTTCCGGATCTCATTCTCTTCCCGTGTTGTCCCCACCGGGAAATGTTCGGCATACTCCTGCATGAAAGCGGTATCCCGGTATGCCGCGGTATTTTTAACCTGATCAAAAGCTGGCTGTGTCAGGAATATGAAAAGCAGGACTACGAAACTTTCTTTCATGCAATGGTTTGTTTTGTAAGGAGAACATGAGGTCACGGACAGCTGCCGGGCGCTTCGTCTATATCTTTAAAAAAATCTTTTTCCTGTATAGGATGTAAATGGGGATAAAGCAAAGCGCGCAAAACGCTAAAGCCCAGACAAAAGATAAAAGTTCGGGTGATATTCCGGTGGTCAGCAGTTTTCCGATAGCCCATTCCTGGATACTTTTTCCGCTTTCCCGACCGGTCCACCTTACCACGAGCAGATCGTCCAACACTTCTGCAACGAGATAGGCCGCTATGGCATTGGACCCATAGATAGTGGCGAATGCCCATCCCCGTTTATAACCCAGCACATCTACCAGAAAATAAAGGGAGGCAAGGATCATGGCATCCAATCCCGCAGTATAAAGCACAAATGAACTGGTCCAGAGGTTTTTGTTTATGGGAAACCACCAGTTCCACATATTGGCCAGGGCAAAGGAAATAAAACCGGCAAAGAACAGCCAGATGATTTTTCGCTCCGTGGTTTGTTTACTCACAACAAGATGACCGGCGAGCATCCCGAAAATACCGGTGACGATAGCAGGAAAACTGCTGAGAATGCCTTCGGGATCCCAGGTGCCCTGCCACATTCTGCCGGGAATGACAATGGCATCCAGCCAGGCAGCGAGATTTTTTCCCGGCTCCAGTATGGCGTAACCATATCCGGGCACGGGCACTAAAGTCATGACCAGAAAATACGCCAGCAAAATAAAAGCAGCGAGCCTGGCCTGGAATTTCCACCCGGTATAAAGGAAAAGCAGAGCACAGGCAACGTAAACCAGGGATATGCGCTGCAACACGCCCGGTATGCGGTAATTGGCAAAATCAAAATACGGCAGTGTGCTTAAAAAAACACCCAGCACAAAAAGAATGAGTGCCCTCCGGATTATTTTCCTTATCATGTCCCTGCGCGGAAGTCCTTTTGCCAGCTGCTTTGAATAAGATAAGGCAACAGAAATACCCACCATAAAAATGAAGGAAGGAAACACATAATCGGTTGGCGTGATCCCGTTCCAGCGGGCATGCTGCAGCGGCGCATACGCATGTTCTTCCAAACCCGGATCATTCACGATGATCATAGTGGTTATGGTAAGTCCCCTGAAAATATCCAGGGCAATCAAACGGGCGTTTTTGTTTTTGATCGGGGCTTCCGTTGTTTCCGTCATGAAAAATAATGTTGATTGATGAAGTGTTTAATGTCCCGCTTTGCCGGCTGCCGCCCTGATCAGTTTCTCTATCGGGTCCACCACCTGCAATTCGCAACGGGCGCCCTGTTCCCTGGCTTTTTGAATAATCTGTAGTTGTCCGGACAGCCACGCATCCCCTGCCGGCTGACCCGCATGAAGGAATGTAATGGCGGATAATCCTGCTGCTGCCAGCTGCGAAAGGTTTTCCGATAAGGAAACGGCTTCCTGCAATTCAGGAGAAGAGCGGAGGGTTTTCAGAAATCCCGGATGATTATCTTTCCAAACGATGAGCTGATCCGTAATCTTCTTCTCCAGATCCGGTTCGGGACTTTTTAAAAACGATTCCGTTTCCCTGCTAAAAATCCGGGGAAGTTCTTGGTCGGGCGTTGCCGCATCCGCTATTTTCGTATACGGCGAGAACACAGAATACATCGTATCGCCCTGATTGCGTTCATAGATTTTCAGCGGCTCCAGCACGTTTACCAAAACTTCCAGCGCATGGGTATCGTATCCGTTCGCGAGCCTCCTGAGCATCTCCCCCTTGTACGATTCATGACGCAGTCCGAGGGCCTCCAGATACAGGCTCACGATATCCAGGCGGCGGTACATGTCGTCCACATCTTTAATTTCTTTCGAAGACCATAACCGTTCCGCTATGGCGGCTGACCGCGGCCAGATCCGTGAATCCACGGTCTCGGGTGTTACCAGTTCACTCCACATGGTGGCTTCGCCCCCCAGGATATTTTTGATTTCCGCTGCTGTGAACTGCACGCTGTCGGGCGCCGGATCATTGAGATAATGATAGGAAGCGGGCTGAATCAGGTCAATGTAATACCCATAGGAAAGAATGGCCTTGTATCCTCTTTTAATTGAAGTGTAATATGCTTCGTTTCCCCGCCAGGACTGGATCACGATGCTTTTGGGAACGCCGGGCTGAAGGATTTCGTCCCAACCCATCATGGTCTTCCCGTTTTTTTGAATGATCGGCAGTATGCGTTTGTTGAATTCCGTTTGAAGATCCATGTAGGTTTTCATTCCGTGAGCCTTCATATAGGCTTTGATGTGCGGATTGCTTTCCCAGTCCTTCCCCGTATTTTCATCCCCGCCAATATGGAAATAGGCATCCGGAAACAGGTGCGCCATTTCCGTAAATAACTTATCGAGGAACACATATACTTTTTCATTGGTCGGATCGAGCACGGGATCAAATACACCGAAATACCGTTGCAGCGTATATTTCCTTTTTACGCTGGCCAGCTCCGGGAAGGCCGTCAGGATGGCGGTGGTGTGTGCGGGCACCACAAATTCAGGCACTATGCGTATGCCGCGCTGTCCCGCATACCGGATGATCTCCCGGATGTCTTCCTGCGAATAATACATACCATCAGAAGCTTCACGCTGCAGTTGGGGAAATACTTTTGATTCCACACGAAAGCCCTGGTCGTTGCTCAAATGCAGATGGAGCACATTTAATTTTACAGCCGCCATGCCGTCCAGGGTCCGCTTGACCACGTCTACCGGCATGAAGTGCAGTACCACATCCAGCAATAATCCGCGCCAGGCGAACCGGGGCGCATCCTTTATGGATACGCCCGGGAAATAATAACCCCGTTCATCCGTGCTCACGAGTTGCAGCAATGTTTCCAGACCGTGGATAGCGCCAAGATCGGTGGGTGCGGTCAGGACTACCTGCTTATCCCGGACCTCCAGCGAATAACTTTCATCTTCATTTAATTCCAGTTTTCCGGGCCGTTCCACGTGTATGAGGAAGGCAGCGGAAAGTTTATTGTCCAGCGGCGTAACATATCCCTGTTTGTCCAGGAAAATGCCCGTTTTTTCTCCCAGCCGGCGGATGAAGCGACTGGCTTCCGCGTACAGCCGCGGATCCGGATGACCGGAAACGGATACCCTGAAATTTTGTGTGATATCCAGCCTCTCCCCGCTGGTCTTGAGGTCCCGGGGAACGGGCATGAGGTTATAGGTGCTGTTGATCTGGGCGCCGGAGAACAGCCATCCCGCGGACAGGAGCAGTACCAAAACATTCCGTATCATCAAAGCCTTATTTTTCATGCACCGCTTTTATTGCCGGATCAGCCAGACTTCGGCTACC
>DASRLM010000576.1:0-7019 GCA_035648455.1 Puia sp.
CCTTCTTAGAAAGGCATTCCTTTACTCACCTAAAAATAATGATTATGAAAGCGAAATTCGTCTTACTGGTTGCGGCCGGATTATTTCTTGCCACGGCATCACAGGCACAATTTCCGGGAAGTTATAAAGACAGCCGGGACGGGAACCGCGACCGGCAAGAAATGACCTATAGCCGGAATGAGGTTTCCGGTAATTACCGCGAACTGAGAAGCGACAAGCGCGAACTCCGGAATGACCGCCGTGAATTGAAAAAACACAGAAGGCATCATCGCCATCATGGTCACCGGCACGCACAACGCGCATTTTAAATAAGCGAATGTATTTCCGTAGAAAACAATCCGGCGCATGCCGGTTCAATAAACAACCCGGCTTTTTGCCGGGTTGTTTTATTTTTTAATCACTTTAGCCATGGTAGCACCGATGTCCGCAGGACTCTGAACCACATGTATTCCGCATTCGCCCAGGATCTTCATTTTCGCGGCAGCCGTATCTTCCGCTCCGCCAATGATGGCACCGGCATGGCCCATACGGCGACCGGCAGGTGCAGTTTGGCCGGCAATAAAGCCAACCACCGGTTTACGATTATTTGCTTTCACCCAACGCGCCGCTTCCGCTTCCATATTTCCACCGATCTCTCCAATCATCACGATGCCCTCTGTTTCCGGGTCATTCATCAGCAACTCCACGGCTTCCCGGGTGGTGGTTCCTATGATGGGATCGCCACCGATGCCAATGGCAGTGGAAATGCCGAGCCCGGCCTTGGCCACCTGGTCCGCCGCTTCATAAGTGAGTGTTCCGGATTTGGACACAATGCCGATCTTCCCTTTTTTAAATACAAACCCCGGCATGATACCCACTTTACATGCATCCGCGCTGATTACCCCCGGACAGTTGGGGCCGATCAGCCGGGTACTCTTTCCTGCCAGGTAATTTTTTACTTTCACCATATCCTGCACGGGAATGCCTTCCGTGATGCAAACCACCAGCGCTATGCCCGCTTCGGCTGCTTCCATAATAGCGTCTGCAGCAAAAGCAGGAGGAACAAAAATAATAGACACATCGGCGCCGGTTTCTTTCACCGCGTCCGATACAGTATTGAATACCGGGCGGTCGAGGTGTTTGTTTCCACCCTTTCCCGGCGTAACGCCGCCAACCACCTGGGTTCCATATTCCATCATCTGTGCAGCATGAAAACTGCCTTCCGTACCCGTGAATCCCTGAACAATGATCTTTGATCCCTTATTGACTAAAACTGCCATTTAATTGAGTTTAGGATATTTCCGTCTGAGCCGCAAAATTAGTTATTTCAGCAATTCATCCATATTCCTGTTATTATCAATTTTTCCCTTCATTTCCAGCATGCGCATATCCTTGGCATCCTGAAGGAATTCAGATGCAAAAATAAACTCATTGAGTTTTTGATTTTTACTGAAAATAATTTCCTTGTTGGTCCCTTCCCATTCTTTAATGCCCTGGTGCATATAAATGATGTGATCGCCTGTTTCCATCACACTGTTCATATCGTGCGTATTCACCACCGTGGTAATTTTATATTCCAGGGTAATTTCCTTAATGAGTTTGTCGATCAGCAGGGAGGTTTGCGGATCAAGACCGGAATTCGGTTCGTCGCAAAAAAGATATTTCGGGTTAAGCACAATGGCCCGTGCAATGCCCACCCGTTTTTTCATTCCACCGGAAATTTCGGCAGGAAATTTATCATTTACATTTTCCAGGTTCACCCGGGCCAGCACTTCGTTTACGCGTTTCAGTTTTTCTGAAAAAGAATCTTTGGTGAACATGTCCAGCGGAAACATGATGTTCTGTTCCACCGTCATGCTGTCGAATAAGGCGGATCCCTGGAATAGCATGCCGATTTGTTGACGCAAAACCTTTCGGTCTTCCTCATTCATGGTCGTGAAGTTCTGTCCGCTGTAGAGGATCTCCCCCGAATCCGGTTCAAAAAGTCCCACCAGGCATTTCATAAAAACCGTTTTCCCGCTTCCACTGGACCCAATGATCAGGTTGCACTTGCCGGTTTGCATCACCGCACTGACGCCATCGATAACCGTTTTATCACCAAAGGACTTTTTTAAATCTTTTATTTCGATCATGAATGAAATGCTTATAATAAGACAGCTGAAAGAACATAATCTGCCAACAGGATGAGCACGCAGCTAACGATGACGGACTGGGTGCTGGCCCTTCCTATTTCCAGCGATCCGCCTTTTACATAATAACCATAAAAAGAAGAGATGCTGGAAATAATAAATGAGAAAGTATATGCTTTGGCAAGGGCAAAGAACACATTGTACGGAAGGAAATTCTGCAACAGCCCCTTATCGAACTGGGAGGCCGCTACGATTCCGGTAGCTACGCTGGCGAGTCTTCCGCCCCAGATTCCCAATACCATGGAAACAACCACCAGCAGGGGTATGGTGATCATCGCGGCCAGTATCTTTGGAAGAACCAGGTAGGTACGGGTGTTGATCCCCATGATTTCCAGAGCATCGATCTGTTCACTCACACGCATATTGCCCAGTTCCCCGGCAATCTTACTGCCAACCACGCCAGCCAGTACAATACATACCAGTGTGGGCGCAAATTCAAGAATAACCGTATCCCGCACGATCAGCGCAATGGTAGACCTGGGAAGAAGGGGGCTCACCAGCTGATAAGCCGTTTGTAAAGCAGATACCGCACCCATGAAAAAAGAGATGATCACCACGATGCCCAGGGAACGGATACCAATTTCAACGCACTGATGCATTAATTCCTTCCAGTACATCCTCATATTTTCCGGTTTGGAAAACATGTCCTTCAGCATCAATAAATAACGCCCGAATTCTGTAAATATATTCATGGGTGATTACTGGGATGAAAGTACAATTTATTTTTTGGTTCGTTTCCATCCGGCCGTCTGCTTCAGCGTTTCATCCGATGTGGCTGCGCATTTGATTTGGGCATCTATTACAGCAACCAGGGCCATATTATAAATATTCCTTACCGAGCTGCCCAGTTGAAGAACATGCACCGGCTTTTTCATACCCAGTAAAATGGGGCCGATCGCATCGGCGCCACCCACTTCCTTCAACAGGTTATAGGCCACATTACCCGCCGCCAGGTTGGGGAAAATAAGGGTGTTCACTTCCTGGTCCACCAGGGTACTGAATGGATAGTTCTCGCGGAGGATCTCATTATTCAATGCAATGCTGGCCTGCATTTCCCCATCCACGATCAGTTCCGGATCTTTTTGTTTCACGATTTCCGTGGCACGGGCCACCAGACGTGCCTCCGGCGAATTGCTGGTTCCGAAATTGGAATAACTGAGCATCGCAATACGGGGCACCAGGTTGAAATGCCTGACTTCTTTCGCTACCAGCAGGGTGATATCGGCCAGCTCTTCCGCCGTGGGATTGAAATTCACCGTGGTATCTGCCAAAAAAAGCGGCCCCTTTTTGGTGAGTAAAAGATACATGCCGGCAATCTTTTTTACGCCTTCCTCGGTACCGATGATTTCCATGGCGGGGCGGATCGTATCCGGGTAATTTTTGGTGAGCCCGGAGATCATGGCATCAGCCTCTCCCGTTTCCACCATCATGCAGCCAAAATGGTTTCTGTCCCGCATGATTTTCTGAGATTCGTATTTATTGAATCCGCGCCGCTGGCGTTTCCGGAAGAAAATTTCTGCAAATCCTTTTCTGCGTTCTTTCTGATCATCGGCCCTCGAATCCACGATCGGCATGCCCTCAATATCTATTTTGTTTATTGCGGCAATGCTTCGAATTTTTTCTTTATTGCCCAGCAGGATCGGATAAGCCACCCCTTCGTCAAATAATATCTGCGCTACTTTCAGGATCTTAAGATTATCGGCTTCGGCAAATACCAGTCGCCTCGGATCGCGCCTGGCCCTGCTGCCCAGCACACGGATAAGCTGATTATCCAGCCCCAGCCGCTTATTCAGGTCAATGGCGTAAACATCCCAGTTCTCGATCCGGGTCTGCGCCACCCCGCTTTCCATGGCTGCTTTGGCCACCGCGGGCGCCACTGTGGAGAGCAGGCGCGGATCAAGGGGTTTGGGAATAATATACCGGGGACCGAAACTGATGCTTTTTTCATTGTAGGCCATATTCACAATATCCGGAACCGGGGATCTGGAGAGATCCGCCAGCGCTTTCACAGCGGCCAGCTTCATGGCCTCGTTGATCTGGGTGGCCCTTACGTCCAGTGCACCACGGAAAATGAACGGGAAACCCAGTACGTTATTCACCTGGTTGGGATAATCACTTCTTCCGGTGGCCATAATGAGGTCGTCGCGCACAGCGATGGCCGCCTCGTAATCGATCTCCGGATCCGGGTTGGCCATCGCAAACACGATGGGCTTTCTGGCCATGCTCTTCACCATTGCCGGCGTAACCACATTGCCGACACTCAGCCCTACAAATACGTCGGCGTCTTTCAGCGCTTTCTCCAGGGTCCAGTCTGGCCGGTCAACAGAAAACATCCTCCTGTCATCATCCAGATCCGTCCTGTCCTTATGTATCACGCCGTCCTTGTCAAACACGATGAAATTGGCCGGTTTGGCGCCCAGGGCCACATACAGTTTCATGCAGGCCGTGGCGGCGGCGCCGGCGCCATTGATGACAAATTTTACTTTATCAATTTTTTTCCGCTGGAGTTCCAGTGCATTGATGAGGGCCGCGCTGCTGATGATGGCCGTGCCATGCTGGTCGTCGTGCATCACCGGAATTTTCAGGGCGGCCCGGAGTTGTTTTTCAATATAAAAACATTCCGGCGCCCGGATGTCCTCCAGGTTGATGCCGCCGAAAGTGGGTTCCAGCGCCTTTACGATCTGCACAAATTTCTCCGGATCACGTTCGTTGATCTCGATATCAAATACATCTATATCGGCAAAAATTTTAAACAGCACGCCCTTGCCTTCCATCACCGGCTTGGCTGCCTCCGGTCCGATATCCCCCAAACCCAAAACGGCGGTACCATTGGTGATCACGGCCACCAGGTTGCCTTTGGCCGTATACTTATATACATCCTCGGGATTATGGACGATCTCCTTGCAGGGCTCCGCCACGCCGGGTGAATAAGCAAGCGAAAGGTCCCGCTGGGTTTTTGCTTCCTTGGTGGGAACCACTTCAATCTTGCCGGGTCTGCCCCTGGCATGGTAGTCAAGTGCTTCTTCTTTCCGGAGTTGCTTTTTTTGCATGAAATAAATTAACTGGAATAAACACTGGCACCGAGCCAGGCCATCATGCCCATGCCGGTTTCAATGGCCGATTCATCGATGTTGAAAGTTGGCGTATGCACGCTGGACGTGATGCCTTTTGCCTCATTCATCACACCGAGACGGTAAAAACATCCCGGAATTTCCTGCGTATAGTAGCCGAAATCCTCTGCCCCCATCCGCACTTCCGTTTCCGATACATTTTCCTTGCCTGCATATTCTTCGGCCCGGGCCCTGGCCACGGGATACAGATTTTCATCATTGTTCACTACCGGATATCCCACGTCCACCAGCACATCAATTTCCGCGCCCGTAGACATGGCCAGGCCCTTGGCCATTTTCCGGATCAGGTTATGGGCCTGAAACCGCCAGGTTTCATCCATGGCCCGGAAAGTGCCCATCAGTTTTACTTCTGAAGGAATCACATTGGTGGTATATCCTCCCTGAAAGGAACTGATGGAAAGTACAGATGGCGTGAACGGATTTTTATTGCGGCTGATGATCTGCTGTAAGGATACCACCAGCTGGGAGGCAACCAGAATGGTATCCACCGTAAGCTGCGGGGTGGCGGCATGGCCGCCTTTGCTGCGCACGGTAATGTAAATTTCATCCGCGCTGGCCATGGAGGGGCCGCCCCGGAAACTCAGTTTTCCGATCTCCAGGCCCGGATGTACATGCAATCCAAAAATGGCCTGTGGTTGCGGATTGTGGAGCACGCCTTCTTTGATTAGCAGACTGGCGCCGCCCGGATTTTTTTCCTCGCCGGGCTGGAAGATCAGCTTCACCGTTCCTTCCCACTCTTCTTTCAGTTCATTCAATATTTTTGAAGCGCCCAACAGGATACTGGTATGCACATCGTGGCCGCAGGCATGCATCACGCCATTATTCTGGGATTTATACGACACCGCATTTTCTTCCAGGATGGGCAGGGCATCCATATCGGCCCTTAAGGCAATCACGCGCTTGTCCGGATTCTTTCCCCTGATCATTCCCACCACACCCGTTGTGGCCTTTACTTCGAACGGGATACCCAGGTGCCGCAATTTTTCCTGAACATAGGCAGATGTTTTAAATTCTTTATAACTCAGTTCAGGATGGGCATGCAGATGCCGGCGGATATCAATGGTTTCCGGTGCGTATTGCTTTGCCAGTTGATGAATTTTTTCTTTCAGCATAATTAAGGATTACTCGGGTTTCACTTCAATAATATCCGGGACAATATAAACGCCTGCCGGAAAAAACCGTGTCAGGTTTTCCAAATAGGGCTGCGCTTCCTCTTTCGTTTTGAAATTACCCACTTTCAGTTTGTAATTCGGAGGCTGATAAATCAGGTATGGTTTAAGCTCCGGATATTGCTGGTAAATTTTTGTTTTTATGGCAAACACTTTGTTCCTGTCGTTCGAATTGGCCACCTGGATCCTGTACCCCGGCTGGTTCCTCCTGCTATCCCGCGTACTGGACTCGTTGATGCGTATCTGCACTTTCATCAGGGAGTCTATGCGCGGATCTTTGTGGATCGGCGCTTCGGCCACTCCCGTATCCTGGGCATATACCGATCCGCAAAACAACAGGCTCAAAAGATAAATGGATTTCATCATTTTTTTTCGGTTGTTAACCATTCCTTTTCCTGGGCAACAAGGGCAACGCTTCCGCTGCACCCGATGCGTGTGGCGCCCGCTTCCACCAGCTCCCTGGCAAAGGCATAGGTCCTGATCCCTCCGGAAGCCTTGATACCCACTTGCGCGGGAAGCTCCTGACGCAGCAGCCGGACGTCTTCCACCGA
>DASRLM010000577.1:0-3350 GCA_035648455.1 Puia sp.
CCTTTAAGGAAGCCATCATCCATAAGGATAAGATCAAACAGTATCTTACCCAGAAATAATTAACCGGTTAAATCATTTTATAGAAAGCTGTTCCCTGTCCGGAACGGCTTTTTTACTTTTTTCTCCTGCATAAATACAGCATATGGGTTTTTTCGATAAACTTTTTGGAAAAAAAGAAAAACAAACCCTGGATGAAGGGCTTCAGAAAACAAAGGAAGGTTTCTTTTCCCGCATCGGCAAAGCCATTGCGGGTAAAAGCACAGTAGACGAGGAAGTATTGGACAATTTGGAAGAGGCCCTGGTGAGCGCGGATGTGGGCGTGGATACCACGCTGGAGATTATACAGCGTATTGAAAAAAGGGTGCAGCAGGACAAATACCTCAATACCTCGGAGCTCAACGGGATCCTGCGTGGTGAAATTGAAAATATATTCACGGAAAGCGGATCATCGGGCCATGGAAGTTTTGACCTTCCCCCCGTGAAACCCTATGTGATCCTGGTGGTCGGGGTGAACGGTGCAGGGAAAACCACCACGATCGGCAAACTCGCCTATAACTTTAAAAAAGCCGGGTATTCCGTTTTACTGGGAGCCGCCGATACTTTCCGGGCCGCGGCAACGGATCAGTTGAACATCTGGAGCGAAAGGGTGGGTGTTCCCATTGTAAAGCAGGGCATGGGCGCAGATCCTGCCGCTGTGGCTTTTGATTCTGTTCAGAGCGGCATCTCCCGCGGGTCCGACGTGGTTATTGTGGATACGGCGGGGCGTTTGCACAACAAGATCAACCTGATGGAGGAACTGAGTAAGATTAAACGGGTGATGAAAAAACTTCTGCCGGATGCCCCGCACGAAGTATTACTCGTGCTCGACGGCAGCACCGGTCAGAATGCCCTGGAACAGGCTAAACAATTTACGGCCGCCACTGATGTTACGGCGCTGGCCATCACCAAGCTGGATGGAACCGCCAAAGGTGGTGTGGTTTTGGCCATAGCCCATCAATTTAAAATTCCGGTTAAGTTTATCGGGGTGGGTGAAAAAATGGAGGACCTGCTGGTTTTTGACAGCCATGAATTTGTGGACAGCCTTTTCAAACAGGCAAATGGCTGACCGGGTTACGGATGGTTCTTTTTAATATATACCAGCCCAGTACTGCCGCAACAACGGAAGCCAGCAATACGGACACTTTTGAGTACTGAATTTCCGTAGGATTGCCGCTAAAAGCAAGGTTGCTGATGAAGATGGACATGGTAAAACCGATACCTGCCAGCAATCCCATTCCGGTCAGGGTCATCCTGTTCATACCTTTGGGTAAACCGGCAAAACCCAGAGATACGGCCAGCAGGCTAAAACCTACGATGCCCAGTGGTTTCCCCAACAGCAACCCCAGGCCAATCCCGAGGCTGTTGGCACTCCCGATTTCCCGGTACCAGCCGGGTGCCAGATGTATGGCTGTGTTCGCCAGTGCGAATAAAGGAATGATGAAAAAATTAACCGGTGTATGCAGGGCATGCTGGAGTCTGGCCGAAGGCTGGTCCTCCCTATTTTTCCGGAAGGGAATGGCGAAGGCCAGCAGGATGCCGCTGAGGGTTGGATGAACGCCCGAGCGAAACAGAAAATACCAGAGACATACACCTGCCGGAAGGTAGATCCATAAAGAAAAAACATGCAACCGGTTGAGTAAGATCAGGATCCCAAAAAGTGCCAAACCCAGGCCCAGGTAGAATCCGGAGAAGGATTGTGTGTAGAATACCGCTATAATGATCACGGCGCCGAGGTCATCGATGATGGCGAGGGCTGTTAAGAATATTTTTAAAGTAAGCGGTACCCGGTTTCCGAGGAGGGACAATACCCCCAGGGAAAAAGCAATGTCGGTCGCCATGGGAATACCAATTCCTGCCTGTTCCGGCGTGCCATGATTAAAGAGGAAATGAATGGCTGCCGGTACCGCCATTCCGCCTATCGCTGCAACAGCCGGCAGAACGGCATTTTTAAATTCAGATAATTCCCCGATGTAGATTTCCCTTTCTATTTCCAGGCCCACGAGTAAAAAGAAAACGGTCATCAGTCCGTCGTTGATCCATTCTTCCATATTGAACGGAATGCCTACCCCGGCCAGCGTTACAGAAGCATCCCTGTGCCAGAAATGAACATACGCGTTTCCGGCAGGAGAATTCGCGATCAGCAGGGAAACAACGGTGCATAAAATCAGGAGCAGGCCACCTGCCTTTTCACTTTTAAAAAACTGCTGAAACAGGTTTGTCCTCATTGGAAGCCCAAGATAGGAATTTGTTGACGGCTTTGCCCGCCGAAGCGAAGCGAAGGAGGGTTGACGGATAACGGACTTTAAGTGCGAATTCGCGCCTGAGAACGGTCAACGGTCAACCGTCATCCGTCAACCGCAAAAAAGAAATGGCTGTAATTTCTGCGTACCTTCGCCGCGCATGAAAACAAAGTCAATCCGGAGGGATAAGGTCAACATCATTACGCTGGGTTGCAGCAAAAACATGGTGGACAGCGAGGTGCTGAGCGGCCAGCTCCGCGCGAATGAAATGGATGTGGTTCACGAGAATAGCCGGCTGGATCACAACATCGTGGTCGTCAATACCTGTGGATTTATAGATAAGGCTAAAGAGGAATCGGTCAATACCATCATAGAGCAGGTGGCCCTGAAAAAGAAGGGAAGGCTCGATAAGGTGTATGTTACCGGATGCCTGAGTCAGCGTTACCGGGATGATCTGGAGAAAGAAATTCCGGAAGTGGATGCCTGGTTCGGCACATTGGAATTGCCTTTCCTGCTGAAGACGCTCGAAGCTGATTATAAAGCGGATCTGATCGGGGAGAGATTGTTGTCGACCCCCAAACATTACGCTTATCTCAAAATATCAGAAGGTTGCAACAGGACCTGTGCTTTTTGCGCCATCCCCCTGATGCGCGGCCGCCATGTGAGCAAAACCATGGAAGCCATCATTAAAGAAGCCGAGGGCCTGGTGAAGATGGGTGTGAAGGAGGTGATGGTGATTGCCCAGGAACTTACCTATTACGGACTGGATATTTACCACAAAAGGGCATTGCCCGATCTGCTGAACAGGCTGGCAGATGTACAAGGGTTGGAATGGATAAGGCTGCACTATGCCTATCCTTCCAAGTTTCCCCTGGAAATCCTGGAGGTGGTCCG
Source organism: Puia sp. (assembly GCA_035648455.1). Lineage (GTDB taxonomy): Bacteria > Bacteroidota > Bacteroidia > Chitinophagales > Chitinophagaceae > Puia. The sequence continues at coordinate 3,174 of DASRLM010000577.1, forward strand.
TGACCGGGACAATATTTGCAAATACCTCGACATGCCCTTGCAGCATGCCAGTGATTCCATGCTCAGGGCCATGCGCCGCCAGATCACCCGTTCGGAAATGACCGAACTCCTGCAGGCTGTCCGCGAAACTATTCCAGGCATTTGCCTGCGAACCACGCTGATTGCCGGATTTCCGGG
>DASRLM010000578.1:0-7076 GCA_035648455.1 Puia sp.
ACTTTTCTTCCCACACCAAAATTAAGCTCTGCACGGAACCTGAAAAAATCATAGGGTTTTCTTGGACGGACTTCAAAGGGATTACCATAATCCAGTTGGACATTGAGCATTTCATCATTGTACCCTGAAAACAGCTTGTAACTATCATTATTCACGGAATGCACTCCGGCGAAAAAGGTAATATTGAGCGGTTCGGTCTGATAAACTTCCTTATTGGTTCTTCTGAAGGTTTTCCCCTGTAAAAGCCGGTTGAAGCCCCTTACCGGATCGATAATCCCGGCAAAGATTTCCCGCAAAACCCTTTCTCTTCCTACCGACCGGTCATCTAAAATATTTGAGCTCAGCCGGTAAAGAACTTCCCCCAGGGCTATCCCATCGAATGTTGTATTAATCAGGTCTTCCCGCTCAGGTTTCCCATTTTCCCCAAAAATCTTCCACATATAGCTACCCGCCAAAACAATAGGTGCAGATTGCCAGAAATTATACCCGTTTGACCGGGCTGCATTAAAATAAAAGCTACCCATCATCGGATGAGAAAGAAAATTATTGCCAAACCTGTCCTGATCCCATTCCCATCCGTTTCCCCATGGAAAACCGGCCCGCGTGGTTCGTCTCCAGGTATAAAAATCCACTTTGGCAAATTCCATATTCAGAACACTCCTGTCTACGACGTTTAATACCACATTCATCCCTACAACCTGTAAGAAAGGCTTCCATACCGGATATTTCTTATTGTATTCGGGATTATCATCCAGCAGATCATTATACCTGTTTTTTTTTGTGGAGTCAATAAGGCGCGTTTTTTTTGGCACATTGCCATTTCCGGTGGAATCAGTGTGGAGCAGTATTTGCCTTTTTCTAATATCCTTCAATTGTTGTTCAATATTGCCTTTTGCAGGCAATATCGTATCCGCATTTGAAATCTGTGCATACAGTCCTGAAGATAAAAACATCAACAGCAGGGAGGCAACTATTTGTTTCATGTCGTTTGCGCGCTTTTTGAAAAAAGGATCAGGTGTTTGATAATCAAAACCCAGACCATGCCTGAAAAGAGGCGGCATTTCCCTTATACCCTTTTGCCGGAGACGAATGGAAAAGTTCTAAAACCTGGTGTGGTTAAAATGGTCTGAGGAAATGGCATACAGGATGGCCTGGTCAAGACAATTTTGCTTTAAATTAAAATCCTCGGTATATCCTTCCTTACGCAATTCAATCATTGTCTCGGAAAGAGTGGCATTGGAGCCCATTTGGATGATATATTTATGTCAGGAAATAGGATTTCCGGGTGCGTTTTTCTGCCAGTCACAAGGCCTTTATTTGCCTTATCATTTGATTGGTAAACCCCCACTCATTGTCATACCAGGCCATCACCTTGACCAGGTCGCCATCCACCACCCTGGTCATTTCCATATCCACAATGGCGGCGTAAGGATTTTTGATGATGTTTGTTGAAACCAAAGGCTCGTCTGGGTATTCACACCATGCACCACGGTCGGGGTATCCTTACTTTTAGTGGGCCCGGAAATAACAACCGTTTTGGCGCCGGCCGCAATATGTTTCTCTGCATCTTCCCGGTTTGTAAAAAATCCGGTGCTTTCAATAACCACATCGATGTTTAAATCCTTCCGGGGTAAATCACCGGGATTCTTCTGCGAAAGATATTGTATCTTCTTTTCGCCAAACATGAAGATGGTCCCCGTGAATGGAAACGTCCTTATCGTATTTACCACATACACTGTCATGCCTTAACAGGTATGCCGCATTTTCAACATGCATTAAGTCATTGACGGCAATCATTTCCAGTTCCTGGGTCTCCATGATCACTTTCAGTGCGGCCCTTCCGATTCTTCCAAACCCGTTGATTGCGATTCGTTTCAGCATATAAGCGTCTTCTATGGTTAAAAATGCCTTCTGATGTTACGCGGAATTTTGTTATCGGGGAATTATGGCAACGCGGCAGAAGCGTCAGCTGTTTTCACAGAGGCCGCCCCGGCCGACTGAAACATTTTCAGGTGCATTTTCAATTTCGGCAGGTATTTTTTAGCATATGCTATTGCATCGGGATCGGTTCCGCTGGCGGATTCAGCTTCAAAAAGCGAAACTGTCGCCTGGTGATCGGCTAACTGGGTTTTTAAATAGGTGGAATCAAAGGTATTTCCGGACATGCCCGATAATTGTTCGTTCACGGCCATATGCCCGGGATCGGGCTCCCTGGGAATAGTCAGACTTTCTTTTTTAGCCAGGGTAACCACCTCTTTCTGGGCGGCGGAATGATCATCCACCATTTTCTGTCCAAGCTTTTTTATTTCAGCAGAACCTCCTTTGGAAACAGCCAGTTTACCGGCTGCTATTTCAGCCAGGTTGGCCTGGCTGACTTTGGATAAAAAAGCATCATCCGCATTGGTAAAAGCGAGCACGGCCACGGTACCCAGCATGATGAACACGCCGCCTATGGATTCAAAATGTTTTTTCATGGTTGTCCTTTTAAAAAGGGAGTATAACAATTCCCATACCATAATGCCTGGCATTATTTTTTAAAGAGTATCCGGATAACATTTATTAACCTCAAAACCGTCTAACATGGGCAATCTATTGTACATTATCGCCGTCGTTCTTGTGATCATCTGGGCCATCGGATTTTTTGGATATGCCGCGGGGGGCATCATTCATGTTCTACTGGTGATCGCCATCGTGCTTTTCCTCTTAAAAGTCATCCGTCGCGAGGCCTGAGCATCAAGATGCTTAAGCCGCACTTGTCCTTTCCACTGTATTTTCAGTACCCGCTGTAATCAGCGGGTACTGATTATTTCCCCTAAAATTGGCCTGGTGACCCGTTCTTCAGTTTTTCTACAGAATCCTTTCTTTCCTTTGCTAAAATGCCGGCATGAAGATTCTGATAATAGAAGACCAGCAGGAACTGGTAAAAAATATGGTACAATACCTGAGCACGGAGAGTTATCTGTGTGACGTGGCCCTGGATTTTGATACCGCCAGGAGAAAGATAGAATCTTTTGACTATGACTGCATTCTGCTGGATGTAACCCTTCCGGACGGAAATGGGCTCACCTTACTGAAAGAACTGAAAAAGAATCATAAAACGGAAGGGGTGATCATCATTTCCGCAAAAAATTCCATTCCCGACCGGATCGAAGGACTTAATCTGGGAGCCGACGATTATCTGGTCAAACCCTTTCATTTGTCCGAATTAAATGCCCGGATATCCGCGGTGATCAGAAGGAGGAAGTTCGGGGGGCAGCAGGTGATTTCTTTAAATGAGTTGTCTATAGATCTTTCTGCCAAACTGGTTTTCATCCGGGACAAAAAGATTGATCTGACCCGAAAGGAATTCGATCTGCTGCTGTTCTTCGCATCCAACAAAAACAAGGTAGTATCCAAAAATTCAATCGCTGAGCATATATCGGGATCAGAACTGGATGTTTTCGACAATTTTGATTTTATTTATACGCACATTAAAAATTTGAAAAGAAAACTCACACAGGCAGGGGGAACAGACAATATAAAATCCGTATATGGAATGGGTTATAAATTTGAAGTCTGATCATGAAATTATTAAACAGGACCTTAAAATCTTACCTGGTTTATTCGTTTTTACTGCTGCTGGTAACGGTTCCCCTGTTCTATTTTGTAGTAAGGAACGTTTTATTGCATGCGGTTGACAAATCCCTGAAAACCCAACTGGGTGAAATACGAAACAACCTGAAAGCAAACATATCCACGCCCGATCTGGAGGTATGGTCGGAGCTGGATAAGGATATTCACCTGGAGAAGTCAGATAAATACTTTGAGGACTATATCCATACGAGGTATCTGAAAACCCATGAAAACGATAAGGATCTCGATCCTTTCCGGCAAATTGAGGCATCCCTGAAAGTCAATGGTCAATATTACAAACTCACGATCAGTACGTCCCTGGTGGAGAATGAAGATCTCCTGGCCAGTATTGTACTGGTAGAGGCATTACTTTTAATTGCCCTGATGATGGGCATGCTGTGGATAAACCGGAATATTTCAAAGAAACTCTGGTCGCCTTTTTACGAAACGCTTTCCAAGATCCAGGAATATGAATTCAATAAACACGGAGAGATCCGGTTAAAAGAGACGAGTACGACCGAATTTACTGACCTGAACAGGAGCCTGGAAAATTTACTGAACAAAAATTACAATACCTACCTGGCACAAAAAGAATTTACTGAAAATGCATCCCACGAAATGCAAACACCGCTGGCGATTTTCCAAAGCCAGCTGGAGCTGCTGATGCAAACGGCTCCCCTTTCCGAAGAACAGGCCGGTTTAATCAACTCCATGGAAACAAACAATAAGCGATTGGCCAAGCTGAACAGATCCTTATTGCTCCTGGCCAAAATTGAAAATGAAGAATACCAGCCTACAGAACTTGTGCCCATTGCGGATCTGGTAAAAAAGTTCCTCCCGTCTTTCCAGTATTATTTTCAGAAGAAGGATCTGAAAGTAATAGAGAACTACTACGACAACATCAACCTTCAGGGCAATAAAACGCTGCTTGAAATATTGATCAGCAATCTCATTTCCAATGCGGTCAGGCACAATATCCAGGGAGGTAAAATATGGATAGACATACAAGGCGGTAATCTGACCATAAAAAACACGGGCAATTCAGAAAGACTCGAAACGGGCAGGATCTACGAGCGGTTCTATAAACAGGGAAGTGAAAAGGATGGCATAGGACTGGGCCTGGCTATCGTCCAGCGGATTTGCAACATCAATCATTTTTCCATTCAGTACTTCCATTCGGATGGCATGCACGGATTCAAAATTAATTTTCTTCCGGCAGCCTGATCGGATGGTTTACTATGAATGCCGAATAACTACGTCACAGCATGAAAAGATTATTGGTCATATGCCTGGTATTGAGCGGCCTTTCCTCTCACGGACAGGAACTGACCCTTGATTATTATATAAGCCAGGCTAAAACAAACAGTCCTCTTCTGGCGGATTACCGCAACCGGATCCAATCGGGTAAAATGGACAGCCTGCTGATAAAAGCATCCTATAAGGTTCAGGTGAACGGGATCAGTAATGATTATTATGCGCCCGTGGTGAAAGGCTTCGGTTACGACAACGTCATCACCAACGGGGGTCAGCTCTCCGCCCAGGTACAGGCCAGTAAAAGTTTTGTTTCCAGAAATAATTTGTCGGCCCAATACGAAACCATTCATCTCCAGAACGAAAGTCTGGGAAATAGCGGGATGATTGCAGAAAAGGATCTGAGAAAAACAGTCACAGCACAGTATATTACCGTGTACGGGGATATGGTGACCCTGAATTTCAACCGCGAAATTTTATCGCTGTTCGAAAAAGAAGAAAAGATCCTGAAAAAGCTGACCCAGGCCAATATCTATAAACAAACAGATTACCTGACATTTTATGTTTCGCTGCAGCAGCAGCAACTCAGCGTGAAGCAATCGGAAATACAATATAAAAATGACCGTGCCACACTGAATTATTTTTCCGGGATAGTGGATACGGGTTTGGTTAATCTTGCCGCACCTGTTCTACAGCTCGGAAAACTGCCTGAAATCTATACATCGTCCTTTTACCGGCAATATACCCTGGACAGTCTGAAGCTGCTCAATGAAAAGAAGACCATTGACTATACATATAAACCAAAGCTCAATGCTTTTGCAGATGCCGGATACAATTCCTCCCTGATATATGATTTTTATAAAAACTTCGGAGCAGGATTTGGCGTCGCACTTTCGGTGCCGATCTATGATGGAAAACAACGGACGCTAAAATACCAGAAAATAACACTGGCCGAGAGAACCCGGCAATCTTACCGCGGTTTTTTCCTGGATCAATATAACCAGCAGATTGCGCAGCTCATGCAGCAGTTAACGGCAACGGAGTCCCTGATTCACGACATTGAAGGGCAGATCAAATATGCAGGCACCCTCGTGGATGTAAATCAGAAACTGCTGGAAACAGGGGAAGTGCGGATCACCGACCTGATTCTCGCCATCAACAATTTCCTGGCCGCCCGCAACCTGCTGACCCAGAATTCCATCAGCCAGATGCAGATTATAAATCAGATAAACTATTGGCAAGCGATATGAAACCATATTTATTTTTACTGGGTGCGCTCATTTCAGGCCTTTGTTCCTGTAAATCCGGTGATCCTGCCAAAACGGAAGATGTAGCGGAAGCCATTACGCCGGTAACAGTAACGACGGTAAATGTGGGGCCGATTTCCGATTCTATTGAATTGAATGCAAGTTCATCCTATCTGCAGAACAGCTATATAAAATCAACGGCAACCGGGTATGTAAAATCGGTAAATATAAAACCAGGAGACTATGTAGAAAACGGCCGGATCCTATTTACCGTTGAAACAAAAGAATCCTCTGTTATTGGAAATACCATTAGCCGGCTGGATTCGTCTTTCAAATTTTCCGGATTGATATCCATTAAGAGTCAGGGGCGGGGCTACATAACCCAGTTGAATCATCAGTTGGGTGATTACGTACAGGATGGTGAGCAATTGGCTGTGATCAGTGACCGCAACAGCTTTGTTTTCCTGCTGAACATGCCCTACGAATACCGGAAAATTGTTTTGAAAAACAGGTCAGTCGGGCTAACCCTGCCGGACGGAACAAGGATGACGGGTGAGATTGGAATAGTTTTTCCCACGGTCGATTCCCTGACCCAGACACAGACGGTTGTTATTAAAGTCAATCCTAAAGTATCTATTCCGCAAAATTTAATAGCCCATGTCCATATCCTGAATGAAATAAAAAATCAGGCGCAAACGGTTCCCCGGTCAGCCGTGCTGGCCGACGAAGCACAAACGGAATTTTGGGTGATGAAATTAATAGATTCAAATACCGCAGTAAAAATCCCGGTCAAAAAAGGATTGGAATTTAGTGATAAAATAGAGATCACAGATCCTGTTTTCAGCCCCGGCGACCGGATTCTGACATCAGGAAATTTTGGTTTACCGGATACGGCTAAAGTGGTTATTGAGAAGCAACACTGATGAAAAAATATTTTGTTTTCAACAAGAATCCCATCATTGCCTG
>DASRLM010000579.1:0-4639 GCA_035648455.1 Puia sp.
TGACATGCCCGTCCCGGTCGGGTAATCCGCCGTAGCCAATGGTTTGGATGGAGGGATCGGCTTCGGGAACTCTCACGCCCATCTCCACCGCATCCAAGGCATTACCTCCTTTATTCAGTACCTCCCAGGCTGCTGCATTGGCCGCTTTTCCGAAATCCCAGGTGGAAATCACGATCGGATGATCTAACAACTGCTTACCGGATCTGCCCGGAGTAGCGAATGCTTTGTTTCCAGCTATTCCGGCAGCTGCCCCGAACATGGTTGTATGCAGGAATTTTCTACGTGTTGACATAGGATCATTATTTAATAGCGATGGTTAAAGCGATATGTTGGGCCGGCTTTACCGATTCAACAGCCTCATCTTTTGTCCAGCTTGCTTTGTGAACTACGATTTTTTTCGGAAGATGGCCTGCGTCCAGAAAACTCAGATCCAGCTTTGCTGCATTCCCCTTTGCATTAACCGCAAGGGTAAGGTTGATCCGGCCAAAGGGAGTCCGGAGTCCATTTAGCCTTGTTACGTCGCCCGCTTTCACCCATTGTTTGGGAAGGGCTTCGAATAAGTGGAGTTCGTTCCCGCGGTCAAATTCGATCATGTGAACAACCATGCGGATAAACTCTGCACTGGCCCAGTTGTGCGGCATGTCACCGACTTCATCATTCCCTTTTCCTAGCGGTTTTTGTTCTTCGCGCCAAACCATGGTGGGAGAGGAGTGATTGGCAAAATCATATAACAATTGCGGGATGCCGTCTGTTTTTCCCAACCATTGTAAAGCATGACTGTAGAATGAAGTGAAATAAGACCAGATGCCGTCCTTCATCCAGCCGGTATTCACAACCAATCCTTCTTCGCGGTGGTCTGTAAGCATATCGACTGTTTCTTCCGCCCATTGATGTGCTTCGGGATTATCATCAAATATCTGTCCTGGGTAAACGGACTGGCAAAACGCCCATTGCCCTCTTTGTGGGGCGTAATTTCCTTCATTCCCGATCATGACCGGCAAGTATAGATTCCCTTTTTCATCCTTCCGGATATCTTTTCTGGCTTTGTTCATGAAATTGGTATAGAAAACATCATAATCTTTTTGCCACCGGGCCGCCTCCTCATCTTTCCCGAGCCATTTGGCTGCCCGAATTGACCATTTCATTCCGCTTAAACACCATTCCGTATTGGAATAATCGTCGCCTTCCTGTATCCCCCCATCCACAGTGCCATTTGGAATCAGGCCATAATATGGCTTGGTGGAATCCTTTAAAGCCAGGTCGCGCAGGTAGTTGATCCTTTTTATACATCCTTCTATCACGTTCCAGTTTTGGATCAGCCAGGGTTTATCCTGGGTGAGCTGGGCATGTCGGATCATCATAAACGGAACTAACCCGTTTTCTTTGTGAAAATTAGGGAGCATTTCAAATCCGCCATCCTTTAACTGAAAGCTGGTCAGGTAATCAATACAGCTTCTCACGTCCTTGACATAATTGAGCATAGTACCCACTTCCAGCAGGAAACTTCCATCTGCCAGCCATAGGCCCCGATAAATCGTAGGCCCGACATTAAACGATTTATTCCCTTCGCGGATATCTCTTGACTGGAAAATATTGCGTACACAGGAGGCAACCATGGATTGTATGCCAGCATCCGGTATGCTGATCGCTTTTGCTGAGGGACTGTTTGTTTTCCACCAGTCTTCCGAAATTTGTTTTTGTTTGATTGTGTTCGCCACGCTAGGTGCATAAACAAGTTTTGGGTTGTAGAACCGGCTTAGCGTAATGCTGATTTTCTTTTCTTCCCCGGCCTGAAGATGAACCGGTTTGAATCCAATGGTATAATATCTGGCTGAATCCAATTGCACCGCTTCCAATGAAGCAGAAGCGGAAAGTCTGGTGTATTCATCCAGTTGAATATAATTACTTTCTCTCTTTGGAATGTCAACACCACTATACCGGATCACCGGGTTGAAATTGCCGGGAGAGGAAGTTGTGTTTTTTAGGCTCACCAGCAGGTGATATCGCCTTTGCGGCATACCCACATCGGCACATTTTACATATAATGTTGCCTTTTTATCCAGTTGGCCGCTGATGATTTCTGTGGCGGAAGGAGCTCCCTTGTCAAACATCCATAAACCATTGAGGATTGCATTCCTGTCTTTTGCGCCTGGCATATTGACGACCACCACAATTAATTCCCCGTCCTTGTTCACATCTTTTGCGTCGAAATAATATACACCCGGAGTTTTCGGTCCAAAATCTTTAACCGGATCGATATCTTTTTTTGGAGCACCTTCAACGTCTGCCCGCATCACCCGTTGACCAGGTTCTTCCCATTTGCCTTCGCAGAAACCCAGCACGATTTTATGTTCGGATCCGGGAATTACCCTGATATGAAGTTCGATCAACCCTTCGCCCGACAACCCTTTTTCTCCTACGGCAATATCATTGAAAGCGGCATCGCAGGCAATATTTGGCTTGGACCAGTTCCTTCTTGCCCTGCGGCTGTCGAACCGGACAATGCTGTTTAATTTTTCAGGCTCGGGTATTTCTAGAAATGCCTGTTCGGTTATCCGGATGCCATCACTTTTTTTTGCTGTTTCCATCATCGGGCCTGACGATGATATGACATGCTGACTTTCCCATTGTGCCGGCAATTTGCTGTCGAATAACACGGAAAAGGAGAAATCTCTAGGTCCGTGATAGCCATAATCACCAAACAGTTGCCCTTCCCGGCCAATCAGGGTCTTTACCGGATCGTCCGGTAGGCATAACAGGGATTGCCACCAGGGTGGGCTGTAGCGGTGGTCAACTACCATGCTTTCATTCTGTGAAAAACCAATTCCGTGAGAAAAAAACAGGGTCATGAAAAACAAAATGAACCTGGTTGATTTTGAGATTTCCATAATGATCCATTTAGAGATTAAAAATGATTTAAAAGATCAGTGTGTAGACAAAAAAACCTGTTCCATTTCCTCGAGCGTTTTCCCAGTGGTTTCTTTGACTATTTTCCAGCAGAAAATGAAATTGATCAGGCTGAATGCGGCAAACATCCAAAAAGTGAATGCGGCTCCGGACTTCTCCAGTAACCAGGGAAAAAACTGACCTACCAGCCAGACGGCGATCCATAGCGATAGTACGCAGATGGAAACAGCCTTCACCCTGACTTCTGTAGGGAAAATTTCATTGATGATAATCCAGGTTACAGGGCCTAAAGAAAATGCGAAGCAGGCGATAAAGAGCAGCATGAGCACCAATAGCAGAACGCCCTGGGCGTGGCCCGTATAAAACAAAATGCCACAACCGGTCAGGGATAAAATAATGCCCGAAAGACCGATGGTCAGCAATCGTTTACGACCATACTGATCGGCCCAGCGAATGGCCACCAGGGTAAATAAAAGGTTGACTGCCCCGATGATTACCTGAAAAAGCAATGCATTGCTGCTGTTAATGCCCGCGCTTTCAAAAATACCGGGACCGTAATAAATGATGGCGTTAATGCCGGAAAACTGTTGCAACACGGCCAGCACGATGCCGATGATGAGCGGAAGACGCAGGGAGGGGTCAAGGACCGATTTCTTTTTTTCGGAAGCTTTTTGTGCCGCTTGCTCCATGTCTTTCAATTCCTTCATCGCCAGCAATTGCGGGCGCACGGCCAGTAATATCTTCTTTGCCTTTTCTCTTTTATTTACCGAAACCAGCCAGCGCGGGCTTTCCGGAATCCTGGTCAGCAGCAATACAAAAATAAAAGAGGGGATCCCCATCACCAGAAACATGGGCCGCCACGTTTCTGTTTTGAGAAACCATTGCATGAAAGCATTTTCGAAATTATTTTTTGCAAGAAATACCAGCAGGGCGTTTGAGAAATAAGCCAGCAGGATGCCGACGGTAATGGCCAGTTGATACCATGCGATCATTTTTCCCCTTTTTTCTGCAGGAGCGAATTCGGCGATGTACATGGGAGAAACTACAGAAGCCATACCTACACCAATACCACCGGCCAGCCGGAAAATGACCAGGAATTGAAAGGAAGTGGAAAATGCGCAGCCAACCGAAGAAATCAAAAACATGCCACCGGCAAGCAGGATCGTTTTTCTGCGTCCGGCGCGGTCGCTCAGAATCCCGGTTCCCAAAACCCCGATGATGCAGCCCAGCAATCCGCAACTTACCAACCAGCCTTCCATGGAAGTTGATAAAGAATACTGGGATTTGACCAGGTTGATCACCCCGGAAATGACGGCGGTATCATAACCAAAAAGCAAGCCGCCGATGGCTACGGTCATGCAGATAAAATTGATTCTCGAGTTGGCAGAACGGGATTTCATTTGGCAGGCAATTTTGCTTATTACTAAAAGCTATCGTTTGTAATCGTCATCGTAGCGTTTGATATCCTCCTGCTGCCAGTTGCCGAAGGCAACTTCCAGGACCCGTACCGGTTTTTCTCCATTGCAGCTCAAACGGTGACGCTCATTTGCCGGAATCCATATTTCATCACCGATCCGGTAAGTACGAATGTCATCCCCTACCTGCACAACAGCTCCGTCATCAATAACGATCCAGAGTTCTGCCCGGCCGGTATGCGATTGGAGACTCAACCTTTGACCGGGCAATACAGTCATAAGGCTCACCGTACAATCTTCATTGTTGGCATATTGAT
>DASRLM010000580.1:0-2185 GCA_035648455.1 Puia sp.
GGCTAACATGGTAACCATCGCGGGCAGTACGAAATTGTGGGCCTTTCAGCTGGCGGAGCAAATGGAGAAACATGGCTTGCTGGACGAACTCATTACATCCTATGCCTATTCTAAAAATACGTTTGCCCGGAGATTCATCCGCCGGATTGACAAGGAAAATATTCCGGTATCCAAAATAAAAACAAATCTTTTACTCGCGCTGCCCATCGGGGCCTTCCGGAATAAATCCTACTGGTGGAACATCCTTTTCGACCGGTGGGTGGCCTGGAAGTTAAGGAAGAGTCAGAGCAAGATCTTTATCGGATGGAGCGGCATGAGCCTGCGCAGCATCCGGGCCGCTAAAAAGCGGGGTATGATCACCATTGTGGAAAGGGGCTCTTCGCATATCCTCACACAGAATAATATCCTCCGCGAAGAATATAAACGCTTCAACAAAAATTTTTCCATCAATCCTTCGCTCATCAAAAGAGAGTTAAGGGAATATGAAGAAGCCGATTATATTGCCGTACCTTCTTATTTTGTCCGGGACAGTTTTATTGAGCACGGAGTATCGGCGGATAAACTTTTCCTGAACTCCTTTGGCGCCAGCAGTTATTTTAAATCACCACGCACGCCAAAGGATCCGAATGATAAATTCAGAATCGTGTATCTCGGAACCTTATCCATCAGGAAGGGCCTGATCTATTTTTTTGAGGGCCTGCGAAAACTGCAGATACCCAAAGAAGCATTTGAAGTTTTGCTGATCGGGCGGGTGGATCGTGAGGTAGAGGAAATCGTTTCCAGATACCGGGATGATAACTGGCGGGTGGTCGGCCATGTGGACCATTACCAGTTACCGGAAATGTTGAGAACGTGTGACGTGGGTGTGCAGCCTTCCCTGGAAGAGGGGTTGAGCATGGTGATACCGCAAATGATGGCTTGCGGTGTACCGGTGATCATTACGCCGAATACGGGGGGACAGAATATTATTCAGGATGGTGTGGACGGATTTGTAGTGCCCATCCGGGATGCCGATGCCATCAGGGAAAAAATCGAATGGCTTTTTTACCACCGGGACGAATTGGATGTCGCCAAACAAAAAGCTTCCTCCTCCATTCTGGATCATTTTACCTGGGATGCTTACGGCGACCGGTACCGCGATTTTGTGCGGAAGCTTTTCCTGCATGCGCGGCCATTCCGGAATTATCCCGACCGGGGAAAAACGGTGGCGATTGCCATTTATACCCATCCCGAATATTATCCGCCGCTGTTGAATGCCATAGATGAATTGTCGCGCAATACGGATCACCTGTATGTACTCTCCAGGAACCTGAAAACAAACCATTGGAGCTATCCCGACGGCGTTGAACTGATCAGCAGTGGTGAGCTCATCGATATCCGGGTGGCGGAATTAACATCGATAGCCTGGAAATTCAGATCATTTCTGCGGTTTACTTTTGATTTTTACAAATTACTGATCCGGAAAAAACACGAGTGGGTCATTTGCCAGGATCCGATATCTTTAATGGCTTTCCGTTTGGTGCGTCCCTTTATCTGGTACAGGCCCCGGTTATGGTATCATAACCATGACATTGTTGAAATTTCTGCGGTAAGAAAATATTCTGTGGGTTATTTCAGTGTGGTGTCCGAAAAACAGTTTTTTAAGCATATTGACCTTTTCTCCTTACCGTCGGTGGAAAGATTGCCGGCTTTCCCTTACCACAAATTAAGAGGACCCTATTTTATTATTCCCAACTATCCCTCCACCCGCAGAAACGGGAAGGATCTGCTGGAAAAACCGGATCCGGGCAAGGTGCTGAAGCTCATCTATCAGGGACATCTGGGCAACGACCACGGCCTGGAATCTTTTGTGAATTATATTGAAACGGAAAAAGACATTTCCCTCACGCTGATCGGTCCGGGAAACCCTGAATTTATTGAATACCTTAAACGCATCATCATCAGCAAACGTCTGACAGACCGCATATTCCTTCGCCGGGCGGTTCCCTATGCTGAACTGAAAGAAATTACGATGAACCATCATGTGGGCCTTGCCGTTCACGAGCCGGTCAACATCGCCTTCCGCACGGCGGCCCTGGCTTCAAATAAGATCTATGAATATGCGGCTTCCGGCCTCCCCGTCATTTACTACGACGATGACCATTATAAAAAGTATCTTTCCGTTTATGCCTGGGCATTTCCGACG
>DASRLM010000581.1:0-19209 GCA_035648455.1 Puia sp.
GAATAACCTGCCCACGCCCATTTCCCTCAGGGTTTTCATGTCTTCTTCAGGGATGATGCCGCCTCCGGTGAGCAGCATATCCGTCATCTGGTGTTGCTTCATGAGGCTGATGATTCTCGGGAAAACGGTCATGTGCGCCCCGCTGAGAATGCTGATGCCAATGGCATCCACGTCTTCCTGCAAGGCGGCGTTGACAACCATTTCCGGCGTTTGACGGAGCCCGGTATAAATCACTTCCATACCGGCATTGCGGAGCGCCGTGGCAATCACTTTGGCGCCGCGGTCATGACCATCCAGCCCTACTTTGGCAACGAGTACTCTTATTGGACGGGGGTTGTTCATGGTAGCAAAATTAAGCAATGGACAATTGATAATTGACAATGGAGAATGGACAATTGACAATGAAAGGCAGCCCCATGCAGTATGGCATTGTCCATTGTCAATTATCAGTTGTCCCTTTGTTTATCAATTGTCGATTTGTCTCTCAAAATCTTCTCCTCAAACATTTTCCGGAACCGATCGTCGGCTCCTTTCAAAACAATAATCAGATCGCCTTTTTCCACTGCGTAAGGATTAGTGATGCTGTCGTACAGCAGGGCGCTTGAAAAATCCCTTATGAAATCATGGTGCATCTCGGCCGTGTCGTTGGTTATCAGCACCAGGTTTTTCATGGGGTAGTTGCCGGGGAGCCAATAGAGAAAGCTGGCATTGTCGCTATATGCTTCCGGCAACTGATATTTTTTACGATAAAAATTTACTGCTCCGGCCATGCCGTAATTGTCACAAAAAATCAGGGTTTGTTTTTTTTCAGCATCGCTCAGGCTGTTATATGCCGATCCGGTTTTCCGGGCCATTTCCTCCCATCCCAGCATATCTGCAAAATCCTGGGGTAACGCGTGATTACGGTGGTCTTCCCAGCGCAGGGCGCCTGTTTTGGCCGTATTCATTTTCTGATAAAAACGGGCCAGATCTGCAGGTTTAAATACCGGCAGGCCGATACTGACAAAATACGATCCGAAAACAATGGCCCAGAGAATAACCGCATACCGGAGAACGTAAAACCGACTGCTGGTCCACCGTTCCAGCGCGTAGGATCCGAATGCCAGGAGAACAGGATACAGGCCCAGTGCGTAGTAATTTTTCCCATGAAACCAAAGCAGGATACCCAACACAGCCAGATAGGCCCAGGCCAGGAACAAAAATGGTCGCGCAGCCCGGTTCGTCAGTAAAAAAATCAGACCGGCAATCCAGATCATACAGCAGGGAAAAAACATCATCACCTGGTCCTTTAAAAAAGAACCGGCCGATACATATTGCAACTGCAGTTCCCGCAGTTCATGCATGTGAAAGAATACGGGGAAATGATGGGTATACTGCCAGATAACATTCGGAACAAAGAGTATGGCCGTTATGCCCAGCGCATAGTACAGGTGTTTGTTGAAGAATATTTTTCTTTGCTGCGTAAGCAATAGTGCAAGGGCAATGGCCAAAATGTAAAAGGCAATGCTGTATTTACTCAGCAAACCCAGTCCGGCGCCCAACCCGGTGAGGTAAAGCCATTTGTTTCCGGAAGTCTGTATATACCGGATAAGACCGAAGGCGATTACGGTATAGAAAAATATTTCCAGAAAATTGGGCTGGAAAAGAAAATGCACCCGAAGAAGGGCGCTGAAGAGAAAGGAGAGGAATAACAGGAAAACAGAAAAAGATTTCCCTCCGAGCGAAAGAACAATTTTTCCTGCCAATACGAGATTCAACGCTCCAAACAGCGAGGGCCATATTTTGATCCAAAACATGCCGTTGCCGAAAAGATGCGTAAGCCAGGCAAATACGGAGAGCAGGGGCGGCACTTCCATATAACCGAAAGCCAGGTGGTTTCCTTCCGCGAGATAAAGGAATTCATCGCGATGCGGTTCGTAAACAGGTTGTTGCAAAAAGAAAGGCAGCACGAATTTTATAAAAGCCAGAAAGTACAGCAGCCTGCTTGCTTTTCGCATGAAAGAAAGTTAAGACTTTCCCAGAGTCTCCAGGAGATTTTCAATTCTTTTGATGGTTTCTTCCCTGCCTAAACTGCCTGATATTTCAAATACCGGAGGTCCCGTTTTTTCACCCACCAGCATGATCCTTAACGGAAGTTGCAATTCACCTGCCTTGATGTTTTTTTCGGCGGCAAGTTCCCTGAATGCAGCCTCCAGGGTGCCTGCATTCCATTCAGCCAGGCTTCCGGACCTCGTTATATAGTCCATGAAAAAGGCATTTTTGTACTCATTCCATTTTGGCTGAATGGCATTCAGATCCCATTGCTTAGGGGCTTCAAAAAAGAATTTACCCTGGGTATAAAAATCTGGGATCAATGTGCATCTGTCTCTGACCAACAGAATGATTTTCATCAGAAAGCGGGTATCTGAAACAACCAGGCCTTTTTCTTCAAATGCTTTTTTTACGTAAGGGAACAATTCTTCAGCGGTCAGTTTTTTGATCCATTCATGATTAAACCATTTGGCTTTTTCATAATTGAATTTTGCACCGGCCTTGTGTATGCGTTCAATGGAGAACTTCGCTATCAGTTCCTGCATCGGATACAATTCCTGTTCCGTGCCATCGTTCCACCCCAGCACGGCCAGCATATTTACAAATGCCTGCGGCAGAAAACCACTTTCCCGGAAACCGGTAATCATTTCTCCGGAGGCCGGATCCTTCCAGTTCATGGCAAATATGGGTATTCCCAAACGAATACCATCCCGCTTACTCAGCTTGCCATTGCCATCCGGCTTCAGTATGAGCGGCAAATGCGCCCACATCGGCATCTGGTCCTCACCGAATAAATACCTCCAGAGCAATACATGAACAGGCGCACTGGGTAACCATTCCTCTCCGCGGAATGCGTGCGTGATCTGCATGAGGTGGTCATCCACCACCACCGCGAGATGATAGGTGGGCATGCCGTCTGCTTTGAATAAAACTTTATCGTCGAGCAGGGAGGTATCAAAACTGATCTCTCCGCGGATCATATCGTAAAGCTTCACCGTTTCATTTTCCGGGATTTTAATGCGGATCACATGGGCCGTGCCGGCTGCCAGTAATTTTTCCGTTTCCTCCGGACTTAAATTCAGCGCATTCCGCATGTTACTCCGGCTTCGGTAATCATACTGGGGGGAAGGATTTTCAGGGGTTTTGTATTTCGACCGCATGGCCTCCAGCTCTTCCGTTGTATCGAATGCGTAATAGGCCCTCCCTGCTTTAACCAGTTGTTCCGCGTACTGGCGGTAAATTTTTTTCCGTTCACTCTGGCGGTAAGGACCAAAAGGGCCGCCCCTCAGCGGACTTTCATCCGGTTCCAGACCGCACCACTTCAGCGTTTCATAGATATATGCTTCGGCGCCGGGTACATAGCGCGACTGATCCGTGTCCTCAATGCGCAGGATAAAATCACCGCGATGCTGCTTCGCAAATAAATAATTGTACAATACGGTGCGTACGCCGCCCAGATGCAATCCGCCCGTGGGACTGGGCGCAAACCTTACCCTGATCTTTTTTTCCATGGGATGCAAAGATAAATGTTAATCCCCGCTTATCTGTTGCCTGTTGATTATTGAAATTGTATATTCACGGGTGAAATTTTTTTTAGCTGCATTTTTTTTATTGGGTCTGCAGGTATTTGCGCTTGCGCAGATCACTTATGAGACGGTGTATGTGGACTACGACAGTGCCATGGAATTCAATGACCTGAGAATAATCCCTATCCGTCCCAAACAGGGCTTTGGCCATTCCACTTCCGGCATCATGTCCCTGAACAAGGCCCTGGAAAAGGGACTGGCCACGGTTTCGGAAAGGGGAACAGCGTCTACGGAAAACGTGCACTACCTCCGTATACGGAATCATTCCGACCAAACCCTTTTTATATCGTCCGGAGAAATTTTTTCGGGCGGCCGGCAGGACCGGATGGTTAGCCGGGACAGCCTGATGGCACCCAATGGCAGGGATCAGTATATTTCCGTTATGTGTGTGGAAGAAGACCGGTGGAGCGAAAAGGAACGGAAATTCGGATATGAAAATTTTGCGAATCCCGCACTGAGGAAAGTGCTGGATCTGGATAAGAATCAGGTGCTGATCTGGCAGGAAATTTCCCGGCAACTGGAAGGGAGTAAAATCAAAAATAAGAGCCAGGCCTATCTTTCCCGCATTACGAATAAAAAAATGCAGCCCATTCAAAATGCTTATTTCCAATTTTTTCATAACAGATTCAAATCGACCGACAGCAGCATCGTGGGCATGCTGTGCATGTCTGGCGATAAAGTAATCGGATCGGATATCTTTGCCGGCAGGGAACTTTTTTATGACATGCTGGATCCCCTGCTCATCGGCTATTCCGACCAGGTGACCTATATGGGAAAACCGTTAACGATTACCCGGGAAGAAGAGAAGCAGTATATGGACAAACTGCTTCGGGATGAAATCAGCCAGGAAGTTTTTTTAAAGGAAAACGGCAAGATCTTCCGCCAAAATGGCGAAGTGATCCATATCAACAGCTTCTGATTTAAATTACAGTATGTTTTATTTCACCAAAACACCGGGATGGCTGAAAAGGCTTTATCCATCGGGCATCTGGAGCATTCCGACGGAGCGGAAAGTGATCTATCTCAGTTTTGATGATGGTCCGCATGCGGGCGCCACGCCTTTTGTTCTGGACCAGCTCCGGCAGTTCAATGCACGGGCAACTTTTTTCTGCATCGGTAAAAATGTGGAGGCAGAGCCCGATGTATATAAAAGGATTTTGAATGAAGGCCATCGTGTGGGAAATCACACGCAGCATCATCTGAACGGGTGGAAAACAGCAGACAAAAAATACCTGGCCGATGTGGAGAAAGCGGGAACCGTGATTGATTCGGATTTATTCCGTCCGCCTTATGGCAGGATTTCTGCATTTCAGATCAGGAACCTCACCCGGTCACTGAAATATAAACTGATCATGTGGGACGTACTGAGTGGAGATTTTGATCCGGCTGTCACTGGAAAAATAGCGGCAAAGCGGGTGATCAGGAAAGCGGGCCCGGGAAGTATTGTGGTGTTTCACGACAGCGCGAAGAGTTTTACTGTAATCCGTCAGGCGCTTCCGGAAGTTTTGAATTATTTCGCCGGCAAAGGATATTTGTTTGAATCCATCAGCTAAAAAATGACAGGGGAAGCTGATTGTCCGGATGAAAGATCCATCAAATGAATTGGGCCGGGGTAGACACCCTGGCCCGTTTTTAATCCGTACCCTATGAAAACTGATTTAAAGGTAGAACTTTTTTTGATTCTCCAAACATATTTCACAGATAACCATGCCGATAGAGCAAATTGGGGTTCTTTTGGAAGAGCCCAAAAAAGGATAAAAGCGGGGTAAAAAAGACTCCATAAGGGTTAATACTTAGCCTTTGGAATCCGCTTTCCGGTAACTTATTAAACCTTGATATTTCAAACCGTTATATATATGGAACTGATTGATAGCCACTGCCATTTATATCTTCCCGACTACGCGGGGGACATCGGCGAAGTGATGGAAAGGGCCGCCAGCGCCGGTGTTCGCAGGTTTTATCTGCCTGCGATTGACCGGGAAAATGAAGCCCGTCTATTCGATTTGGAGCGTCGTTACCCGGGTGTTTGTTTTGCCATGCAGGGGCTGCATCCCTGTTCCGTAAAAGAGGATTTCCGGGAAGAATTAAAGCGGGTGGAAGCTTCTCTGGCGGCCAGGCCATTTGCAGCGGTGGGAGAAATCGGCCTGGATTTTTATTGGGACCGCAGCTTTGAAATCCAGCAATACCAGGCTTTTCATCAGCAGATCGAATGGGCGCTTCATTATAGTTTGCCTATTGTAATTCATTCCCGGCAATCCATGGAACAGAGTATAGGCGTTGTCAGGGAGCACCAGCACGGGAAGCTGACGGGTATATTTCATTGCTTCAATGAAGATGAAAAATCCGCGCGGGAAATTATTGATCTGGGGTTCTATTTGGGTATTGGCGGAACGGTTACCTATAAGAATAGCAGGTTGCCGGAGGTGCTTAAGCATGTTCCGCTGGAAAATATAGTTTTGGAAACTGATGCGCCCTATTTGCCGCCGGTGCCTTTTCGCGGCAAACGCAATGAGAGCAGTTATATCGGTTTTGTAGCTTCTAAAATTGCAGAAATAAAAGGTGTTTCATTAGAAACTGTTGCTTCCGTGACCACCGCCAATGCCTTAAAAATATTCGCGTTATAAGCCGTGGAAGGCTTATTTTTGCCGCCTGAAAATTTTTTCCGGAAATCCTGGAGAGGTGTCCGAGTGGCTGAAGGAGCACGCCTGGAAAGTGTGTATAGTGGAAACGCTATCGCGGGTTCGAATCCCGCCCTCTCCGCCTTCGCCCGCCGAAGCCTTGGCGAAGGCGGGCTGTGTATTTATAAACGCATTGCCCGGCTGGCGGGCTACGGCGGACAAGTCCGCCTTCGTTACTCGGCTTCGCCCTCCGAAGCCTTCAAGGCATTCAAAGGGGGCCTTCGCCCGCCGAAGCCTTGGCGTAGGCGGGTACGATAAAATCGCAAAGTCATGGATACGGATGATTTATCAAGAGAAACTTATGAGGCAATAATCATTACAGCCGAAAGATTTCATCATGATCTGACATTGCAATTTGGAATAAATGCCGAAGGCTGTGCCACAGACGATGAGTTTCTTGAAAGGGCGGTAGTAATGATCGGCGGCTGGTTAAAGGAACCGGATACGGATGGTATTATTGACGATATTTTTTTTGATAATCCGCCAGACAAAGACTCCTTCAGGGATATTCTGCAGTCGATCAAAATAAACATATCCAAAGTAAAAGAGATCCAAATAGGAAAACGGCATTTCGATTCATGTTAGTAATCTAATAGAAAAGTTGCTTTTGGCCTGACTGATTTCCCTTTCTCCAGCCGGAGAGAAACAAATAAGCGTTCCAGACGATTACATTACGCGTTATTATAAACCTTCAACACCGTTTCCCGCAACGCATTTCCTTTTTCCGAAACGATGAATTCCAGTATTTCGGCCAGCTGTTCGGGTTTTACCCAGTTTTCCGGATCTGCATCAGGCATACTTTTCCGGTTCAATGCGGTATCCAGGGTGCTCGGAACAACAACGCCAACGGAAACATTTTTCCCCTTGACTTCTGCATTCAGGTATTCGGCGAGTTTAAATAATAATGATTTACTGAGACTGTAGGCCAGTAAGCTGTGTCCCTGGTCTGCAACCAGTGCGGGGCGGGCCCCGATATAGACTATTCTTCCGCAGTTCATGTCCAGCATGTGCTGAAATAAAGGCCGGCTTACAAAATAAGCAGTTTCGAAATTCAATGCGAATTGTTTGCGGAGATCGGCTCCTGAGGTCGCGGCGATATTTCCTGCTGTGAACCCTCCAACCAGCAACAGGGCTGCATCTATTTTTCCGTATTTTTCTATATTCGACTGAACGAATGCATAGGATTCCTCCTCCTGCATCAGGTTAACCACCTGCACATCGGCCTGATCAAAAGCAGTAAAATTTTTTTTCTCCGGTTCAGTGGCTACCGTTGCGATCACCCGGTATCCATTGTCCAGAAGATGTCTGGTGACGGCCATTCCCAGGTTGCCGCTTGCGCCGGTTATGATTACTGTTCTCATTGCGTATAATTATTTTGAACCAGAAATAAATATACCTTTTTCGGGGCTGATGAAACAGAGTTACCTATAAATCAGTCCCAATCATCCAATCCAAGCAATCTTTTTCCTAAAAGAGACAGGCTTGCCGTTGGATACCTCGTCTGTTCCCATTTCCGCGGATCACCGGGGAAAGCATACCCCTCCGGGGCAATGCGGTTCTTCCAGGAGTTGATTCTCCATTCACGCAGGACTGTATTCTCCTTTTCTGCCGGCATCATGGAAATGTATTGTGCTATACGCACTTTGTCTTTGCTGAGGTTCGGACGGATTCCGTGAGGCTCCAGGCTGTTGAAGATAAGCAGGTCTCCCGCTTCCAGTTTTACTTTCACCAATTCAAAACCGGTAGTGTCCGGCTGGAAATGATTGCGGTCGGCCGGCTGCGTTAGTTTCCAGCTATCATATGATCTGTACAATTGGGGAATGCATTGAAACCCGCCCATGTTTTCATCTGTCTGATCATCCAGTGCCAGTACACCCTGCACATTCTGTGGTTTGGTTTCCGGATCATAATCCCAGTGGATAAAGCCTTTATATCCAAATCCCGGCCGCACTGGAAAATTCAGGTTTGCCCGGTCGATGGTACACCATAATTTTTCCGTTCCCCAGATATCGCTGAAAGCAGCGTGTATTCGTGGCGCCTGACGATTTTCCCACAGGTATTGGTGGTTATATACTTCCACCATGCCGGTATTCGTCAATTCTTTCATTTGCATTTCTGCCCGGGGAGCGGTATACCAGGTTTCGGGATCTGCCGGATCTTTTTCCTCAAATTCCCAGAGAAAACCCGCCGTTTTCTTTGCCTGTTCTTTTGAAATGGCGTTCTTCACGATAACGTATCCGTTGTGCATCCAGCATTGCCAGTCCGCTTCACCTAAAACCTGTAGCGGTTTTCCGTTGCTACGGTCATTTAATTTTATTTTACTGCTGGTGGCCGTGGAAGGATTTCCAGGAATTTCCCTGTGGGCGTTTTGGGGAACCGTTGGCATCATCGTTTGCTGTTGCATAGGGCATGTTTTTATTTGATGAATCAAAATTCGTCCGGCTGACACCGCTCGCCAACAGCCCGGTTGACCAAAATCTGCTCTGTATTGACTAGTTTTACCTGATATTCAGAAATAAATACGAAATTCTGGAGTTATAATTTGATTTATGAAGATTCAGTTGGAACTGATATCACCCGGAGAAGGGCAATCGTTCAGGCTTTTTACCCCCAGCCTGAAAAATTATTTCTACTGGCACTACCATCCGGAATATGAACTGGTTTATGTAGAAGCGCACGCGGGCATCCGGCATGTTGGTCAGCACGTTTCAGGCTATACCGAAAGTGACCTTGTGCTGATCGGATCAAACATTCCCCATTTGAATTTTGATTATGGTCTGAAAACAGAATACAGGCAGATTGTTGTACAGTTAAAGCAGAACTTCCTGGGGACTGCCTTTGATCATACGCCCGAATTCGACGGGATCAGCGGTCTCTTTCAAAGAGCTGCTTATGGTATTGCCTTTTCGGGGGAAACAAAAAAATGGGTATCCGCGGAATTGAAGAGAATGCATGATCTGCCGCATTTTGATCAGTTGATCCTGCTGATGCAAATCTTTCAGGTGCTGGCCGGTTCCAAAGAGGCAGAAACGTTAAATGAAATTGATACCAGCGTCAAAACATTCCTGAGCGATAAAATCAGGATGTCCTCGGTGTATGAATATATCCATGCTCATTTTGACCACCATACTGATGTTAATGAGATCGCCCGGCAGGTGTATCTCAGTACGGCAGCATTCTGCCGTTATTTTAAAAAACAAACCAAAATGACATTTACGGATTTCGTCAATCAGTACCGCATCAGCCAGGCTAAAACTTTATTACTCCGGGGAAAAAGTGTTTCTGAAACGACATTTGCCGTGGGATACGGAAGTGTATCCCATTTCAATAAACTCTTCAAACAGTACACCGGCGAAAATCCGTCGCAGTTTAAGAAAAGATATTTGCGGCCAATGGCATAAAATTCCTTTTATGAGCTTCTGATAATCAGGCAGTAAGCCATTTGCTGACCATCGTCACTCATTTTTGGCACGAAATTTCTAAGTATCCGGGTATGAATGGAATTGCCAGGATATCAGCCGGTGTGGTGGCCAAAATCATAGATTTTGCATTTTCCGGTTACGGGTTGGTTTGTGATTTGGTATTCCTGAAAATTATTTTTCAGCACTACAGCTACCAGTATATCCGTATCCGTAATGCCTGGATGCAAAGCAGTATGCATGCCGAACTGAAAGTAATGATGCTACAAATGGAGAATAAGGTGCACGACCTGATGCATCCGCATCAAAAGGATGACTGGTATTTCCGGGAAGGTGATTTACCTCAGGCCTTAACGGGCACCACGAGGCGGAATCCATTGCCATGAATATTCACTATTTCAATATTGCTGTCGTCCCGTAAATATTTCCGGAGTTTGGCAATATAAACATCCATGCTCCTGCCGTTGAAATAAGTATCGCTGCCCCAGATTTTTTTCAGGGCGGCTTCCCTGGGCAACAGATCGTTCAGGTGCTCGGCGAGCATTTTCAGCAATTCATTTTCTTTGGGAGAAAGCGTTTGGGTCTGGCCGTTATGATTCAGTTCACGGAGTTTGGGATTGAAATGAAAGGAACCCATATCAAACTCTTTATTGTCTGCTTCTTTGTTGAAGTCATCATTTCTTTTTAAGATCGCTTTGATCTTCAGCAAAAGCACTTCGCTGTCGAAGGGTTTGGTGATGTAATCATCTGCGCCGAGTTTATAACCCTGGATAATGTCTTCCTTCATGGTTTTGGCACTCAGGAAAAACAGGGGAACGTCGGGATTTACATCCCGGATCTCTTCAGCCAGCGTAAATCCGTCCATATGGGGCATCATCACGTCCAGCAGGCAGAGATCTATGTGTTCCCTTTGAAAAGCAGCAAGCCCGAGTCTTCCATCGCGCTCCAGCGTCACTTCAAAATCATTCAGTTCCAGGTAATTCTTGAGTACCATCCCGAGGTTGGGATCATCTTCGCACAATAAGATCCGAGGCTTTTTTCCTTCCATAATGCTGTTTGAATGCAAATAAAATTAAATCATTTTCGGTTAAGGATAATGCGCCGGTAATTTTTTGTTAATAGTGAACCCCGCCGGGATGGCCGGAATGCCATTCAAACTGTATCTTTGTGGGTTATAACCAATCTGATGGATGCAAATTTCAACCCGGACAAACAACATACATTAAACCAGGCAATCGGCATTTCCGGCACCGGACTGCATACCGGGATCAATGTGGACATGACCCTTCGTCCGGCCAATCCGGGATTTGGTTTCCAGTTTCAGCGTATAGACCTGGCAGGGGGACCCCTCATCAAGGCGGATTGCGATCTGGTAACCGACACATCCCGGGGAACCTCCCTCGAAGATAACGGAGCCAAAATCAGCACGGTAGAACATATTCTGGCGGCCCTGGTCGGCATGGGCGTGGACAATTGCCTGGTGGAAGTGAATGGCCCGGAAATTCCCATCATGGATGGCAGTTCCGAACCCTTTGTGGAAATCATTGAAGAAGTGGGCCTTGAAGAACAGGATGCCGCCAAATCCTGGTACAGCATCGATAATAACATTACCTACTACGACGAAAAGAAAAGGGTGGAAATGACGGCCATGCCTGCCCTGGAGTATAAAGTGACCACCCTCATCGATTTTAACAGCCCCGTATTGGGAACCCAGCACGCGGGTCTGAAATCCATCCAGTATTTCAAATCCGATATTGCGCCCTGCCGCACCTTTTGCTTTTTACACGAACTGGAGATGCTCCTGGACAATAACCTGATCAAGGGTGGGGACATCAATAACGCCATTGTGATCGTGGATAAAAAAGTGACCCGGGAGGAAATGGAGCGCCTGGCCAAGGCCTTCGGACGGGAAAAAATGGAAATCAAGAATGGGGGTTACCTGAACAACCTGGAGCTCCGCTTTCCCAATGAACCCGCCCGTCATAAGCTGCTGGACGTGATTGGCGACCTGGCCCTGATCGGGTTTCCGATAAAAGGGCATGTAATTGCCAGCCGGCCGGGACATTCCACCAATGTGGAGTTTGCCAAAAAGGTCAAACAGTATATCCGGAAAAATAAGCACCTGAAGAACACGCCGGTCTACGATCCCAACCAGCAGCCGATCTTCTCCAGTCAGCAAATAGAAAGAACACTGCCCCACCGCTATCCTTTTCTGCTGGTGGACAAGATCATTGAACTAACGGACAAGCATATCGTCGGAATAAAAAACGTCACGTTCAACGAACCCTTTTTCGTGGGCCATTTTCCCGGGAATCCGATCATGCCGGGGGTGCTTCAGGTGGAAGCGCTGGCACAGACGGGGGGCATACTGGCCATCAACGCCATGGCAGGCGGTGGCCAGTACGATACTTATTTCCTGAAAATTGATAATTGCAAGTTTAAACAGAAAGTGGTTCCCGGAGATACCATGGTGATGAAAATGGAATTGCTGAACCCGATCCGCCGGGGCATAGTGGAAATGCGCGGAACCGTGTATGTAGGCAATAAAGTGGTCACCGAAGCAGACCTGATGGCCCAGCTTGTAAAGCGAAGTTAATTTACCGGAAATGCGGCAAATAAGTTTATTTTTGCGGGGCTGGGTTGTACTCAGCATTTTTTATGAAGGAACCTGCAATGATCAAAGATGAAGTTTCACCAAGGCTGCCGGCCGTCAACCCTTCAACAGAGGAAAGAATGATTCATCCCCATACGTATATCCACCCCAACGCGCGCGTAGCAACCGATGTGAAGATTGATCCGTTCTCCGTAATACACCAGGATGTGGAAGTGGGAGAAGGAACCTGGATCGGTTCCAATGTAACCATCATGGAAGGTGCGCGTATCGGGAAAAATTGCCGGATCTTTCCCGGGGCCGTGATCGCGGCCATACCCCAGGATCTGAAGTTCCAGGGAGAATATTCCAATGTATTCATCGGCGACAATACCACCATCCGCGAATTTGTTACCGTAAACAGGGGCACCAAAGACCGGGAAAAAACGTCCATCGGGGATAATTGCCTGATCCAGGCTTATTGTCACCTGGCACACGACTGCATCGTAGGCAATAATTGCGTGATGAGCAACAACACCCAGGTTGCGGGTCATGTGATCATTGACGACTATGCCGTTCTCGGTGGCATGTGCGCCATACACCAGTTTGTAAAGATCGGTCGCCATTCCTTTATCCAGGGCGGCTCCCTGGTGGGTAAGGACATTCCACCGTATATCAAAGCCGGCAGGTTGCCGCTGAGTTACTGTGGTGTGAATTCCGTGGGACTAAAAAGAAGGGGATTTACCATCGACAAGATCAACCACATTCTGGACATCTACCGCATTATTTACAATAAGGGTCTCAATACCTCCCAGGCCCTTGAATTCCTGGAAGAGGAATTTTCGGCTACGGATGAACGGGATGAAATAGTGACCTTCATCCGGGAAAGCGGAAGGGGCATCATCAAACGCTACAGTAAAAGCAACCTCGATGAGGATTACGCTGACTGATGCCGGCAAACGGTTCAACCGGGAATGGATATTCCGGCATCTGAATTATCAGTTTTCCCTGCCCGACACCTACGCCATCACCGGTCCCAATGGTTCCGGAAAATCCACCTTACTACAATTTGTTGCAGGCGCCCTGATGCCCAGCGAAGGAAAGATTTCCTATGTCAATACCCGGGAAATTCCCGCAGCGAACATCTATCAATACCTCTCGCTGGCAGCGCCCTATATCGAAACCGTGGAAGAAATGACAGCCAGTGAATTTCTTAAATTCCATCAATCGTTCAAGCCTTTTCTTCCAGGGATCAGTATTCCACAAATACTGGAAACCATTGGCCTGAGCCATGCGGCAGATAAACAGATCCGTTATTATTCTTCCGGAATGAAACAGCGCATCCGCCTCGCACAGGCCTTCTTCTGCGATACGCCCGTATTGCTTTTAGACGAACCAACCACCAACCTCGATGCCCCGGGCATCGCCTTATATCATCAGCTGGTCAAAGACTATTGCCAGGAAAGACTGGTCCTGATCAGCTCCAATGATCCGCAGGAATACGGGTTTTGCAGTAAGGTGATTGAGATGGGGAAAATCAGGAAAGGGTTGATGGTTGATAGTTGATGGACTTTATGCTTAGCATTCGGTATTAAACGAATCAGCATGAGTTGTCAGAATTCGATTTAGCTATCAAAATTTTTTGGGTAGTCCATCAACTATCATCCGTCATCCGTCAACCGTCAACCGTCAACCGTCAACCGTCAACCCCTCCTCACCGCTGACTCGCAATCAGCAAATTCAAATCCGTATACTTTAAGTCGAAACGCTGGCTGAGGTGAAAATTGGTGAGCGCGCCTTTGAACATATAAATGCCGCTGCGCAGGTGGATCTTGTGCCAGAGGAGATTTTCGAAACCGCCTTCTTCCGATGCTTCCAGCAGGAGCGGGGTGATCACATTGCTGATGGCCTGCGAGGCCGTTCTGGCAAAGCCGGAAGGGATATTCGGAACGCAATAATGGATGACACCGTATTTAATAAAGGTCGGATGCTCGTGGGAAGTGATCTCCGATGTTTCAAAACAGCCGCCGCGGTCGATACTAACGTCAATGATCACACTGCCCGCGCGCATGTTGCTGACCATTTCTTCGGTAACCACTACCGGCGTCCGGCCGGTCTGGGAAGAAAGGGCGCCCACGGCCACCTCGCAGCTTTTTAATTGCTTGGAAAGAATGCGCGGTTCTATCACGGAAGTATAGATGCGGAAACCGATGTTGTTCTGGAGCCTTTTGAGGCGCGACACGCTGTTGTCGAATACTTTCACGGAAGCACCCAGCGCCAGCGCGGCACGGGCCGCATATTCGCCAACGATGCCGGCTCCCAGGATAATCACCTTGGTAGGCGGAATGCCCGAAATACCCCCGAGCAATACGCCTTTGCCGTGGTTGGCCGAGCTCAAATACTGGGCGGCCACCAGCATCACGGCACCGCCGGCAATCTCACTCATACTCCGCACGATGGGATAACTGCCGCTGTCGTCCTTTAAGTTTTCAAAGGATATGCCGGTAATGCGTTTGGACATCATCTTTTCCAGGAGATCCGCTTTCAGGGCGGATAAATGAATGGGAGAAATGATCGTCTGGTTCATCTGGAGTAACGGCAGATCCTCTTCCACCACAGGAGCGGATTTAATCAGGGTGGGGCATCTATACACCTCGGCCTTATCGTATACGATGCGGGCGCCAGCTTCACTGTAATCCTTGTCCCGGTAATGCGCCGCTTCACCGGCATCGTGTTCGATCAGTATTTCATGGCCATTGCTGATGAGCACGCTCACGGCCTCCGGCGTAAGACCGATCCGGTTTTCCTGAAAAGCAGTTTCCTTGGGAACGCCTATGCGAAGCATGCTGGATTTCGGTTTTACATCCAGCGTTTCTTCTAATGTTTCATAACTGAAGGAAGTGCTGATAAAGGGTTTCTGTTGCGCCATGTTTGCAGGACTTTTCCGCCCGGTTTTTATGTCCGGAAAGGGTGGGCTGAAAATTACAATTTTTTATCCTGAATTCATTCGATTACGGGTCGCTTGCCTCAATTTTCCTCTGGCTGGGGTTAACCGGTTCCATCCGGACTTGCACGGCCCCCGGCGGGAATATACCCCTTGCTCTTTCCGGCCATTCCACCAAACAGATATCACCCGAATAAAGACAGTCTTCCACCCCCGCCCTGATGGCCTCATCCTCATCTTTAATTCGGTAAAGATCGACGTGGTAAATCGTTCCGCCGGGATAAGCATATTCGTTGATGATGGAGAAGGTGGGGCTGCTTACGGCATCCGCCACTTTTTTAACTTCGCAAAGGGCATGGATAAAGGTTGTTTTTCCGGCCCCCAGCTCACCGCTGAAACAGAATATTTTTTTCGCGGGATAAGCCGACCAGAATTCCCGCGCCAGAGACTGAATGGCTGAAAGGCTGAAAATCCGCTCCATCCGGCAAAGATAGAATCCTTCTTCTTCCGGAAACAGATGATCTGCCCGCGGGGAGAATCCGGCTTATTTCATAAATAAACACGCTGCCCGGGATTTTGGTAAATTTGCCGCTGGTTTTACGAACAGCATAACTATGGAAACAATAAACTGGAAAGTGGAAGGGATGAGTTGCAGCGCCTGTGCGCAAACGGTAGAAGGATTTCTGCTGAAAAAGGGAATGCGGGAGGTGAATGTCAGCCTGACTGCCGGAGAAGTGAGTTTTCGGCCTGCAGACGGTTTCCCGGAAATCGAACTCAAAAAAGGTCTTTCCAATCTCGGATATTTTGTAGCCGACGGATCAGCCAAAAAAAAACCGGTAAACAGATTCCTGATTTACCTGGCCATCTGCATCCCTTTCACCGTTATGCTGATGCTGCATATGTTCAGTCACCGTCTGCCCTTCCACTGGCTGGGTAATGCCTGGGTTCAGTTTGCCCTGTGCGTTCCGGTTTATCTCACGGGGATGTATTTTTTCGGAAGAAGCGCCATCAGCAGCCTGGTTCAGCGAAAGCCGAATATGAATGTATTGATCGCACTGGGGGCAACGGCAGCTTTCGCTTATAGCGTGGCCGGCACTTTGCTGCATCTGGGAGAAACCTATCTTTTTTATGAAACTTCCGCAGCCATCATTACCCTGGTCTTTCTGGGAAATTATGTGGAAGAACGATCCCTGCACAGCACACAGAAAGCACTTCAGCAATTGCTGAAATCGCAGGAACTCAAAGCCAACATGCTGACTTTTGATGATCAGCATCAGGAGATGGTCTTTCCCGTAGACAGCCGGCAGCTGCGCAGTGGTGACCTGATCCTGATTAAAACAGGAGAACAGGTGCCCGCCGATGCGAAGATCCTCTGGGGAGAAGCGCAGGTGGACGAAGCCATTATTACGGGAGAAAGTTTACCGCTCAGCAAGCAACCGAAAGACCTGCTCATCGGAGGAAGCCTTTTGCTGGAGGGTACGGTCAAGGCCCAAGTCATGCATGCCGCAAAAGATTCGGTTTTATCCAATGTAATCAACCTGGTGAAAAGAGCACAACAGGATAAGCCTGAAATTCAATTGCTGGCCGACCGCATCAGCGCCGTTTTTGTTCCGGTGGTGATCGGCATTGCCTTAGTTTGCCTGCTGGTTAATTATCTTTTACTGCACGACCTCACGGCTTCCCTGATGCGGAGCATTGCAGTGCTGGTGATTGCCTGCCCCTGTGCGATGGGACTGGCCACACCGGCAGCCATTGCCGTGGGGCTTGGACGGGCTGCCAGAAACGGGATCCTGTTCCGGAACGCGAACAGCCTCGAATTATTTAAGGATATCCGGCAGGTTGTTTTTGATAAAACAGGCACCCTCACCACCGGATCTTTCAGCATACGACGCTTTGATATACCGGATAAAACGATTTCCGAATCTGATTTCAAGCGCATTTTATTTTCACTGGAAAAATATTCCAATCACCCCATTGCAAAATCCATTGCCCGCAACTGGAAAACACAAAAGGAAATCCGCTGGGCGAAATTGGAGGAAATAAAGGGGCTAGGCATCCGCGCTTTGGATGCGCAGGGAAATGAATACAAAGCGGGATCCTGGAAGTTTTTTACGGAGGAGAAAGGAAATGCGATCGCAGGTCAAAGCGAAAACAACGCGAACCCGGATGGGGAAAGTGTATTAAAGCCTGATATTGAAACCCGAACCGGTTGGCAGGCCGTATCAGGATCCGAGCATAGTGTGTATATCACGAAAAACAGCCAGCTAATCGGCTGGCTGGATATTCAGGACGAGCTTCGGCCCGAAGCGGTGGACGTGGTCCGTTATTTTAATGCAAAGAATATCCGGACCATCTTACTGAGCGGCGACCGTTTACAGAAATGCCGCGAAGTAGCGCAGGCGCTGGGCATGGACGAAGTGATTGCAGAACAGTCGCCCGTGCAAAAACTCGAACAGATCACCAGGCTTTCCGCTATCGTGCCTACAGCCATGGTGGGTGACGGTATCAATGATGCCCCTGCGCTGGCAAAAGCAAGCCTGGGCATTTCCATGAGCGATGCGTCTCAAATCGCCCTTCAAACGGCAGACGTGGTGCTGATGAACAGCGGGCTGAAGAAATTACCCATGTCGCTGCAATTGGGTAAGCTGACATTCTCCACGATACGCCAAAACCTTTTCTGGGCTTTTTTTTACAATATCATTGCGATTCCGGTGGCGGCCATCGGTTTGCTCACGCCGGCAATCGGCGCGCTGGCCATGGCCCTGAGCGATGTGGTATTGCTGATCAATTCCTCACGGTTATTTGTAAAAAAGCTGCGTTAATTTTAGCATGGATACTTTGGCATGAACCGTTCCGCGCGTGAAATATTAAAAGAATACTGGAACTATGATACGTTCCGGCCTATGCAGGAAGATATTGTACAATCGGTATTATCCGGAAAAGATACACTGGCCCTGCTGCCCACCGGCGGTGGCAAGTCCGTCTGCTTTCAGGTGCCCGCCATGGCAAAAGAAGGAATCTGCCTGGTGGTGAGTCCGCTGATTGCCCTCATGAAAGACCAGGTTCAGCATCTCCGCAGCAAGGGCATCACGGCTTTTGCCATTTTCTCCGGGATGACCCGGAAAGATGTTATTTCAACTTTCAAACTGGCCATCACCGGCAACTGCAAGTTCCTGTATGTTTCCCCGGAACGTTTGGAAACGGACCTGTTTAAGGAATTTTTACCGGCGATGGATGTGAACCTGATTGCCGTGGATGAGGCGCATTGCATTTCGCAGTGGGGATATGATTTCCGTCCCCCTTATTTGCGCATTGCCGCCCTCCGGGAAGAACTTCCTGGCGTGCCGGTGCTGGCGCTGACGGCTTCTGCAACAAAAGAAATACGGGACGACATCTGTCTGCGGTTAAAAATGGTTCAGCCCGTTGTTTTCACACAAACTTTCCTGCGTCCCAACCTTTCTTTCAGCGCATTGAAAACAACGTCCATTTTTAATACGCTGACCGGCATTCTTCGCAAACAGGAAGGCAGCGCCATTATTTACTGCCGCAACCGGCGGCGTACAAAGGAAATCAGTGATCTGCTGAATATGCACGGGTTTTCTTCCGATTATTATCATGCGGGTCTTTTGCAGGAACAGCGTAGTGAAAAGCAGGATCGATGGCGGAAGAATGACGTGCGGATCATGGTATGCACGAATGCCTTCGGCATGGGCATTGACAAACCGGATGTGCGGCTGGTGCTGCATACCGACGTGCCGGATTGCCTGGAAAGTTATTACCAGGAAGCGGGCCGTGCCGGACGCGACGGAAAAAAAGCATTCGCGGTCTTATTGTATAATGATCAGATGCTGGAAGATCTGGAGGGGCTGCATAAAATACAATATCCCCCGCTGGAATTTATCCGCGAAGTATATCAGGGGGTCTTTAATTATTTGCAGGTACCGCTGGGGACCGTGGGTGT
>DASRLM010000582.1:0-4153 GCA_035648455.1 Puia sp.
GGATGGCAAATCCGAGGACAAAGGGCCGGAACAGGGGATAGAAATCCACGGGCTCGGCATTGGCAATATGACGCCAGACGCGTGAAGCAATATACCAGGTGGCTGCAAAGCCGGCAATGCCGCGGCCGACCCCAATCAGAGAACTGCACAAAGGAAGCATCTGATCATAAATGGTATCCAGGACGCTTTGCAATCCTTTGATATCATTGGTGATGCCCGACTGGGCAAACAATAAAAACGGCGCTCCTGCCAGCAACAGGCTGAAAATAAAAATTTTGATTTTCATACTCCAACTTTTCACTCTCCACTAAAATCAAAACGAAGATTTTATCTTGATGATCGTTCA
The DNA here is from genome assembly GCA_035648455.1 of Puia sp. Taxonomy (GTDB): domain Bacteria; phylum Bacteroidota; class Bacteroidia; order Chitinophagales; family Chitinophagaceae; genus Puia. The sequence goes on from DASRLM010000582.1 coordinate 347, forward strand.
ATGATAGTGACCTCTCTTTACTAAACGCTATTCTATGCCGTACAGGCTTTTCAGGGTCTTCGCATCTCCAGCCTCAACCGATCTATTGACTGCCAGCAACTGTGTACTGTTATTAAACTGCCGCAGAAACAAAAACTGGTTTTTCGTCTCGCCATATATTCCATCAATCGCCTGTAACCGTTGCGCGTCATTCATCCTTAACTTTCCTGCTGTCAGCACATTCAGCAGGCTTTCGAGATTCCTGGCCGATTTGTCCACCAGGTTATCGTATACATTCCCGATATAAACGATTTCATCAGGATTGAAATGTCTGTCCTGCCGGAACCGGTTTAATGCCGCCTTGTATTCTGATACGATCCCCGACTGATATTGGATAATCTCTGCAATCTTATAATACTTTTGAACGGACGGGCTAACGGCCAGCAGCCCATCCAGGAATGCCTTATGCAAATTGAAATTTCCTGCTGAAATATTTTTGATTGTCGTATACCCCATCTCCAATATTTGATAACCCTTTTCAAGATCAGTTAACATGCTTTTCAGTTGCGCCAGCTTTTCAATATCCAGAATCAGCCGCTGCAATTCGTAACTCTGGGCTTTACAGTTCAAGGCTCCAAATCCAAAAACCGTCAAAATCAGAACAACCATTCTTTTCATCTCATTCCATTTTATCCATGAAGTCAATATCATTTGCCTTAGCCGCTCTTTGCGCTGACAACATCGAAACCTCACTTGTAAACCGCTTAGTCAGCGCCATTTTCTCCTGCATATCACCATAGATCCCATCAAGTCGTATTATTCGCTCATCATCATGCATCTGATAGCGGTCGTCCGAAATCACGTCAATCAGCTCATTCAGCGAATTCATACAGGCATCCATCATATTGGAATAGATCGTCTGGACATAACTGGCTTCGGCGGCCGTCAAATGCTTTATTTCTAAAATCTTCCTGAAATGCTGCGCAATAAACAGCTGATCCGATATGATAATTCCGATTTTAGAATATTTTCTAATTTCAGGATTTACGGTCGACAACGAATGGAAGAATACTAAATGCAAATTGAACTCAGCATTTTTAATTCCCCCGATCTTTGTTAATCCTTCCTGAGCGATCTTATATCCCTTTTCTACCCAACCGATATATAATTGCAATAGCGCTATTTGTTTTTCGATTGATTTTAAATCCGAAGACTTTTGGGAGAAAATACCGCCTAAAAATTGTCCCTGAACGGATCCCAAAAGGGCACAACTTGTGCATAAGATCAGCCACCTTCTTTTCATAAAGGGTTACATTACATGACTCATTAGATTCGCCGTTGTCTTCCTTTCCCTTCCATACGCCGGGAGGGATGGGAAGCAAAGGTTTCTCAATCGACCGGGATTGGTCATTATCCAATTAGATGCTTTCATTCCAATCCATACAATATCTTTACCGTTTCGATATCTCCTTTCCCTTGTGTTCGCTGCAAACTCAGCTGAACATTCTGCTGGTTAAACTGCTTCAGATCATTGTAATTCTTTTGCATGCCTGCCGAAGCCTGATCAATGATTTTCATCCTGCCGGCGTCATCCATTTGCGTCACCAGGGCGTTTACCACCAGCAGCGCCTGGTTCAGGTTTTGCAGACTGGCATTTAGAATTCCGGCATAGACCTGCCCCATATGATTTAGTTCAGAGGCTGTAAAATGCTTGTCCTGGCTAAACAAGGAATTGGCCTGGTTATACTCAGAAACAATCCGGGACTGCATTTGCACGATGGATTTTACCTTGTCATAGTCTGAAATGACCTGTTTTACCTCCCAGAGTTCCTGATAGTAAGCCGCATATAACTTTCTTTGTTTTTCAACCCAGTCGGCGATATCATTAAGCTGAAGTTCAGACATGGTGTTTTCCAGTTCCTTTTGCGCGTTCTGCAAGACAATTGTTTTATTCTGCACCTGCTGCACCGCCAGGTCAATGGCATTGATGACCTTGGTTAGGACCAGCTTGATGATGTCGGCGATGGCAAATTGTGCGTTTGTTCTGACGGGAATTGCTCCCAAAAGTATAGTCATCAATAAAACCGCCACGAATCTTTTCCTCATACGCAGATTATTTAATTCCTTCTTTATCTTTTAAATCACTGGCCAAGGCGCCAATACCTTTTTCTATGCTTCCGTGCTTCAGGGAATAAGCCTGCACCTTCATCTTCTCGGTTTCTTCCGTGGTATAAGCCAGGTATTCTTCCATCGAAACTTCTGTGCGGTAAACACGCGATAACAGCCCGCCCAGACTGATGAATACCTCCTTATACTTTCTGGACGGATCATTGGCTTTATTGATCGAGAGCACCAGCGCTTTTTCCTTTTCGGTCAGCCCGAGCAGTTCCTGGATCTGGTCGAATTTGTTCTGGTATTTGGACTGGTCGAGCAGAATTTTGCAGTCTGAATTATTAATGATCGCCTGCTTTACGACGGGAGAGGAAATAATATCCTCTACATCCTGGGTCACGACCACCGCTTCCCCGAAGAACTTACGCACCGTCTTAAAAAGGTACTTGATGTATTCCGCCATGCCTTCCCGCGCAATGGCTTTCCAGGCTTCTTCGATCAGGATCATTTTGCGCACCCCTTTTAATTTGCGCATCTTGGAAATGAACACTTCCATAATGATCAGCGTGACCACCGGAAACAGGATCGGGTGATCCTTTATATTGTCGAGTTCAAAGACAATGAATCGTTGCTGCAGCAAATCCAGATTTTCCCTGGCATTCAGGAGATAATCAAATTCACCACCGGCATAATAAGGTCGCAGCACATAGAGGAAATTGGATACATCGAAATCCTTATCCTTCACCTGGTCACCTGCAAGCACTTTCACGAAATCGAATTTCAGGAACTCGTAAAAGCTGTTGAAACAGGGAAACATCTCCTTCTCAGCGTTCAGTTTTTCGAAATACAGTTGCAGGGCATTCGACAGGGCGACATACTCCGACCGCCCAAAACTTTCATTGTCCTTTTTCCAGAGCGCCAGCAGCAAAGTTTTGATGCTTTCCTTTTTCTCGGTATCGAGGTTCTCACCGGCGCCGATATAAAAAGGATTGAACCGGATCGGATCGGTTTCTGAGTAAGTGAAATAATATCCCCTGACCATATCGCAAAGACCTTTATAGGAATGGCCGACATCCACCAGGACGACATGAGTGCCCTGCTCGTAATAGGACCGAACCATATGATTGGTGAAAAAACTTTTCCCTGAGCCGGACGGACCAAGAATAAACTTGTTCCGGTTGGTGATGATGCCTTTTTGCATCGGTTCATCCGAGATGTCGACGTGCAGGGGCTTTCCGCTCAAACGGTCCCCAAGCCGCAGACCCATGGGGCTTACGGAACCTCTGCTGCTTGACTCAAGATTTAGAAAGCAGCTCGCCTGTTCCGCGAAGCTGTCGAAAGTATCGTTCATTGGAAAATCCGCTTCATTTCCCGGAATGCCGGCCCAGTGGATTTGTGGTGCGCCGTCCAGCTCCTGTTTGGGTACTGCGTCCATCTGGGCAAGGGCGGCCGAGAAGGCGTTTTTCGTATCTTTTAACCGGCCGGGTTCGTCTGCCCAGGCGAGTATGTTAAAGTGCGCTTTCAAGGGCATTTTCTGGTCGCTGACGGCTTCATTGAGAAAATCATTCACCGCTTCCCGGGCTATCGCGTTTTCGCGCGAGTAGGCGGAGAGGGACTGCAGCCGGAGCCGCCTGCTTTCGAGTTGTTTGATGGTTTTTTTCGGATCCTCAATAAAAAGGAATTGATTGAAAATATGATTGCAGGACAGGAGCTGAC
>DASRLM010000583.1:0-3871 GCA_035648455.1 Puia sp.
CGGAACACCTGCCAGAAAGGAAAGTTCCAGGGCATGATGGCCAGCACGGCGCCGATGGGTTCAAAAGAAACAAGGCTTTTGGTATATCCCGCTTCAATGAGTTCATCCTTAAGAAAAAGTTCCCCGTTTTCCGCATAATAATCGCAGACCCAGGCACACTTTTCAATCTCGGCGCGGGATTCACTGATCAGCTTTCCCATCTCGCGGGTGATGAGTGATCCCAGGGCCTCCTTGTCCCTGCGCAGGATCACCGCCGTTTTTTTCAGTATAACGCCCCGTTTGGTAAAGGATTTATTTTTCCAGCCGGCATAAGCTGCCCCGGCATCTGCTATCCGGCTTTCCAGTTCCCCATCCGTAAGCAGTGGATAAGTGGAAATTAATTCCTGATTCCATGGGAAAATTGAATTGAAAACCGGGGCCATGAGGCGAATTTAATGAAAAAGCGGAATATGGGTCACGGTTGACGAATCTGGTTGACCGTTGACGGTTGACGGTTGACCGCCTTAAGTGCGGACCCGCACCTGATATCCGTCAACCGACAACCGTCAACCCTTTCACAAATTGACCAGCTGATTCTTAATCGCATACAGCACCAGCCCCACGCGGTTGCTGACATTACATTTTTTAAAAAGGGATTCGCGGTAGCCGTCCACGGTGCGCTCACTCACAAACATTTCGCGGGCGATCTGCAGATAATTTTTTTCGCTGCAGGCGTGTTTTAAAAATTCCAGTTCCCGGTCGGTCAGTTTTGGAAACCCGTCTCCCGATTCCGTTCCCTGGTGGATGGATTGCATCACTTTCCTGGTGAGGATCTCGTTGTAATAATATCCTTTGTCCAGTATTTCGTCAAAAGCCAATTGCAGTTCCTTGGGATCTGCGTCCTTTAAAATATATCCCCTGGCGCCCTGGTGGATCATCTTGATGATGGACATGTCCGAATCCATGGTACTCAGGGCCATTACCCTGATCCCGGGATAGTGAGCACGGAGCCAGGTTGCGGTGGCATAGCCATCCATTACCGGCATGTGGATATCCAGCAGCACAATATCCGGAAGCTGATCCGGATTCAGGGTTTCCGTAAATTCTTTTCCATTGGACACATCCAGCAGCACGTGATAAGAAGGAAATAAATTGATCAGTACCGCCAGGCCCTTCCGGAACATGGTGTGATCATCAACGATGGCGATGTTTCTGGATTCACGCATAAGCAATTTGTATTTCCAGCGTTGTTCCTTCTCCGGGTCTGCTCACAATATTTGCCTTACCGCCAACCAGTGCGGCCCGCCGGAGAATATGCTGAAGGCCCAGGCCTTCTCTTTTATTCAATTCTTTTTCAGGCTCAAACCCGATGCCGTTGTCAAAGATCGAGATATGGATCCATTCTTCCTGATAACGGATCGAAACTTTTACTTCCGAAGCCTCTGCATGCTTGATGATGTTCTGAAATCCTTCCTGTACCATCCGGAACACAATGAGTTTTTGCTGATCCGGTATATTTCTTTCAACACCTTCCACCTGGGCGGTGATTTTAATGAATCCGCTGCGGTTGATCCGGCGGATCTCCTGGGCAATACTGTCGGACAGGCTGAGCAGCTGCAATCTTTCGCTGCTGAGGCTTTTCGCAATATCGCGTAATTCCGTCATCGCTTGGCTGATGCTTTCCTTTACATTGCTCACGAGGTCGCCTTCAATCGGATGCCGCTGTTCCAGGATGCCCAGCTGTACTTTGGCGAGGCTTAATATCTGCCCCACATTGTCGTGGATCTCCTGGCTGATCATATCAAAGGTCTGTTCCTGTATTTCCAGTTTGGATTCGAGCAGTTGTTTGTCGAATGTGGCTTTCATCAGTTGCTGCTCCTTGCTCATCTGCCCTTTTTTGTTGTTATAATAGAACAGCATCACCAGGAACAATACTCCCAGGAAAAGCAGGATGATGATCACTGCTACAATGGTGAAAATTACCTGGTCCTTTGTGTCCTGCATAAAATAAAAGCATAGCAGTAACCGGAATATACAATCGCGTTTACGGTGGGCAGGATCACATTATACAGGGTTTTATGGGCGATTTCAATATGGTTGAATAAGATATATTCCTGAAGACCCAGTACCACCAGGGTGATCAGTCCGAACAACAGATACATCGAATTGATCCAGAAAAAGGGTTCACGCATAAAATTAAGTTCATTCTGGTCAAGAACCGTCAGCCGGACCAGACTGAGACCGGAAAATACAATGGTCATGATCTCAATCAGCACGAGTGAAAAGGTATCGAATCGCGACATGCCCTGGATGAAAAAGAAATTGACGTATACCAGGATCAGGCAAAGCAGGCAGACCGTGTAAAAAACGACTGATTCCTTACCCCTTAAAAATAACATTTTACCGGCTATATAAAAATAGACCGGCGTGGAAACCAGCAGGTAAAGATTATAAACGGGGTAATTGCCTTCGCGTCCCGTAAAATGAAAGTTGATTCCCACGACCTCTGTGATATTCACAATAATCAGATACGGGATAAAAGCCAGCAGGGAACAATTCCGCAGTCCGCGGTAGCAATAGATCGCTACAAGCAGACTCAGCATCTGAAAATATTGAAACCATGCGACGTGCATAGTGGTTAAGGTTGAATTCCGCCCAGGTCATAACCAGATCCGATGGGTGGGGTGTTCCCGGGTGTGACGATCATGGCATGCATTCCCGGTTGTCCGGCCTGGGCACTGTCGTAGGGGATCAGGAAAATCGCAATCCGGTCCAGGCTCCTGCTTTTCAATGCTGCATCGCTCTGATACGTGTTCAGATAGGCGCTGTCGTATATACCCAGCTGAATTTTAACCATCAGCGTTTTGCCCGCAGCGCTGTATTGGGCCTGCGTGCTGGTCAGCCAGTCCAACAGACCCTTACCCTGGAATACTTCCCCGGTTGTGATCATGCTGGTCCGGGTGATGTGGATGTTCACTTTCTGACCGGCCTGATCGGAGAATCCATGATTTTGCATCACTGTTTCAAACCGGTTTATGCAGCGCTGGGCAGAATCCAGGCTAACAGTGCGGCCACCGGTATCCAGGTTATTTCCCATCATTGTATGCCGGGAGCTGTATAAGAAAAGATTACCGTGTTTAAGGCCTTTTTTGCCATGGTCTGATTCGCGAAAGCTAAAAAGAATTACGGAACCCAGGAGGGTGAAAAGAAAGATAAAATTTTGTTTGCTGGTCATTTTTTTCATTTTAAAGGTTATTGATTGCTTTAAAATACTAAGAATTGCGGCACAAAATGCCAACCGCTGAAGAAACGGGTATTCTACCCTCCGGTACCGGGGAAAATACCCGGGTCAAAAACGGCCTTTATCCCCTTGTTTACAGGCTTCCGATTGCTGTATGTTTGAGGTCAGGTCCTACTTCCAAATTCATTAACCATTACCTTATCCGGAAGGGGTTCGAAATGCAGGTACAATTGAACATTTTCTCGTGGACTAGCAATCGTTAACCGCCCCCCTGTTCCCAGGGGGGCTTTTTTGAGTCGTTAAAATAAACTCAGCTGACGAAGAACGATTTTTTCTTTTTTCTGAAAGCAGACTGGCATATCGGGTATTAAAACCGGAGAGGCCATCGCCGGTCGGGGGCGGTTCTCAAAGGAAACCGGGTATAACTGACTTTCCTGATGGCGCGAAGCGATGATCACCCGGGTATCAGCCGTTTTATAGGCATCGAATAAGGCCTGCAGCAGCTCGGGGGAATTGTTTTCTTTGGAGAGATGGGATAAAAGCAGGTGGCTCAGGTAGGCTGACCGGTGATTTTTGTACAGTTCAAGTGCCTGGAGATTCGATAAATGACCGTTTCCTCCCCGTATCCGGTTTTTTAGAAAATAAGGATAT
>DASRLM010000584.1:0-10056 GCA_035648455.1 Puia sp.
TTCTGGGTACGCACCTGTCCCCGGTCACGCATAACCTGCTGGCGATTTAAATTCTGGATCACTTCCGGTCTCGCGTTATTTGCCGGAGACCAGTTGCGGTTTTGCCTTTGTTGCCACTGGCCCTGTTGCCCACGCTGGTAAACATTTCCCTGGCGGTCTGAATAGATGCTTCCGCCGGCTCTGCCATTCGTACGATTATAGTTTCCGCCATTGACCGGTCTTGAACCGACGCCATTGGGACGGGGATTATTAAAGCTTCCCCCGGGTCTGGTTGAATAGGGCCGGTTGTTTCCTGCCCTGTTGTAACCGCCGCCCGGACGTATATTGCTGCGGGTTACCACACCTCCGCGATTTCTGTAGATATTGTTGGAAGAGTTTACCCGGATATTATTCCGCATGCTGAAAGATCTTCCGTAATATCCGTAAGGTCTTGCGCCGCCATGCCATCCACCCCAATAAGCCGGATGATAAAAGGAAGGACCCCACCAGCCACCGCCAAAACCGTGGTAGCCGCCATAAAATCCGTATCCAAATCCGGAATTAAACCAACCCAAGTCATAGCCCAATCCAAAGCTCCAGCCACAAAAGGGATTGTAGCCGTAATTGAACCCCCATGACCAGGGTCTGGGATAATAATCATCGCCAAACCAGGAGTCATAATTATATCCGGTTCCGTACACTACAGTCGGTCCGTATACATAACTGTTCAGGTATCCCGGAGTATAACCCATGTACACATAGTCGGGAGCCACATCATAGATATATACATATTTCGTGTTGTAAGCGGGAGAATTCGGGGGGATGCGATCCACCTCATCAGGCCTTTCTGTGCTGACGGCCCAGGGACCGGAGGCATTGTCAGAAACAAACCATACGCCATTATCCACGGTATAAAACCGGCCGTTGGAAGTGCGTAAAACCGTTGAAGAGGTATTCACGGCATACTGCAGATCCGTGCCGTCGATATCAGTGAACTTGGGCTGGCCGTCATAGGTGACTTCCGTGGTTGCCGTATTCCGGTCAACCTTGGCTGTCTGGGGAATTTCCGCATCCATTACGGCATCTTTTGCCGCGTCTGTTCCCGCTACGCTGGCGAGCACATTATCTTTCGGAGAACCCGGAGGGATTTTTGAAAAATCCAAAGGCAACCGATCAGCCGGGATATATTTCCAGTTATTGCCCGTCATGGTTTTAGCCTGATACCATCTTCCGGAGATCAGCACAAAATATTGCTGGGAATTTTCATCCATGAAGATATCGTTGACCGAATTGCTGACGTATAAGAGGGATGTTCCCTGGATGGGTGTAAAATTCGGTTCGCCCTTGGATTGAATCAGTTCTGCAGGAACGGTACTGACAACAATATTCGAGACGGTTGTTGCCTGATCGTTTGCCTGGGCATTGTTCTGATTGTTATTTGCAGCATTTGCACTATTGGCGTTACTCTGCTCTTTGCTGATGATCTGCTGTTCAATATTGCTGATGTTAGCAGGAACCCGGCCATTGGTATAACGGTAAGGCCCCGTGGCTTCCGACGCAATATACCATTGCTTTGAGCCGTAGAGATAATATTGGCCATCCTCATTGTTTTTGATGATGGTAAATGGGGTATTCACCACCACATCCAGTTTCCATTCCGGATTTTCCTTCAGCCTGGGCTTACCGTCAATCATCACCAGCATAGAAGGCTGTGTGGTAAAGATCACTTTGGGCGGAGTGGTGGAAATATTCTGGGAAAGCTTCGTTTCCTGCTGGGTCTGTTCCAGTGAGGTCAGCACTTCATCCAGGGATATGGGACCCACCGCTTCTGAAAATTGTGTTTCCAGCGCATCATCAATAAAATCGATCTTGTTCTGATCGGTGATCGCCGGGATCTTGATGTCGGTCGTGTTGAGCGTATTGATCATGATCTGGCGGCTGTCCCGGTCCGTTTCTACCTTGGACGTTGCCCAGAAGGTTCCGAATACAGGATCGGAACTGCCGTTTTCAATGACGGAGATCGCAGACCGGAATTTCAGGGTATTCCCCGAAAAAGATTCAGGCGTAGGCTGATAAATCTTGATTATCGTTCCGTCTGAAGCAGTAACCTGTTTCGGCCACTGGTCGTCGGCCGCTCTGGTGAAGCTGAAAATCAGCATCATAGGGGCCAGCAGGAGGATTTTTGCAGAAAGCTTTTTCATGTGTAATAGTTTGTATTCCAAATGCGTCATTTTGTGACCCCGCGTAGGGAGTCTATTCCAAGGTAAGACTATTATAAAACCCGATAGTTTGATGTTTATTTCAGAAAGCTATGTTAATATATACCTAATGGGCTTCCAGCCAGTTAGCCCCAAATCCGATCTCCGCTTCTGCCGGAACTTCGTTGGGGAGGAGCAGAGCCTGCTGCATGGACTCAATAATGATGGGTTTAAGGGTTTCCACCTCATCCCGGTGGGCATCGAAAACCAGTTCATCATGCACCTGGAGCAGCATTTTTGATTTAAAGCCGTTTTTGATGAAGGCATCGTGAATCCTGATCATGGCCAGCTTGATCATATCGGCCGCGGTTCCCTGGATGGGGGAATTGATGGCGTTCCGTTCGGCAAATCCGCGGACGGTGAAGTTGGAAGAATTGATGTCCCTTAACCAGCGTTTGCGACCCATCAGCGTTTGAACATAACCGTTTTTCCGGGCAAACCGGATGGTATCATCCATATACTTCTGAATATTCACAAATTGTTTCTTGTAATTCTCTATGATCTCTTTGGCTTCCGATCGCGGGATGCCGAGGTTGTCGGCGAGACCGAATGCTCCCTGCCCGTAAATGATGCCGAAATTTACGCTCTTCGCCTTGTACCGCATTTCTTTCGTCACATCCTGCTCTTCCACGTTGAACACTTTGGCCGCCGTGGCGCTGTGGATGTCTTTTCCTTCTTTAAATGCTTTAACCATATTCGGATCCCCGCTGATGGCCGCAACGATCCGCAACTCGATCTGCGAGTAGTCGGCGGAAATCAGCACATGGTCCTTGTCCCGCGGAATAAATGCTTTCCTGATCTCCCGCCCCCGTTCCGTGCGGACGGGAATATTCTGCAGGTTCGGGTTGTTGCTGGACAACCTGCCGGTTACCGCCACCGCCTGCGCATAACTGGTATGTACCCTGCCCGTTTTTCGGTTGATGATGGCAGGTAGTGCGTCCACATACGTGGATTTCAGTTTGCTGAGTTCGCGGTAAACGAGGATGTCGTCCACGATCTTGCTCTGGTGACTGAGCTTCAACAGCACATCTTCACCGGTGGCGTACTGGCCCGTCTTGGTTTTTTTGGCCTTCGGATCCAGTTTGAGCTTGTCGAACAAAACTTCACCCAGCTGTTTGGGAGAAGAAAGGTTGAACCGCACGCCGGCCTGCTGGTAAACACTTTCTTCGGCCAGCCCCGCTTCTTTTTCCAGCGTCTTCGAATATTCTTTTAGAAAACCCTCATCCACGCGGATGCCCTCAAATTCCATGGCCGTGAGCACTTTCAGAAGAGGGTTTTCCACCTCCATGAAAACTTTCTCCACCGATTTTGTTTTCAGGAGCGGTGTAAATTTTTGTTTTAACTGCCAGGTGATGTCGGCATCTTCAGCGGCATAGGCTGTTATTTTATCCAGCGCCACATCGCGCATATTGCCCTGGGTCTTTCCTTTTTTACCGATCAGCTCTTCTATATGCACGGGCTCATAACCCAGGTATTGCGCGCTGAGCAGGTCCATGTTCCGCTTGCCTTCCGGCTCGATCACATAATGCGCCAGCATGGTGTCGAACAGTTTGCCTTTTATTTCCACGCCATACCACCTCAGCACCAGCAGGTCATATTTAATGTTTTGTCCCACCCAGATGCGGTTTGGATCATCAAACAGGGACTGGAAGTCCGACAGGATTTTGAGGGTCCCTTCCCGGTCCGCCGGCACGGGCACATAATATCCTTCGCCCGCTTTCCAGGAGAAACTCAGCCCGACCAGATCTGCATTGTTTGCGTCAATGCCCGTGGTTTCCGTGTCGAAGGAGACTTCGTTTTGTTTCTGCAGTTGGCCAACCAGCAACCGGATTTTTTCTTCTGTATCCACGCTCGTATAGGTATGCGGCGTATTGGAAATATTTTTTTCCGGTTGAAGCGCCGGTGGCGCAGGCTCTTCTTCAGCTTCTTTTTTAGTTTCGACCACGTTGCCAAAGAGATCCTGCTGTTTTCCTTCCGGTTGAATTTTCTGTCCCTGCGCGCCCGGCAATTCTTCTCCCAGGATCCTTTTGGCCGCCGCCCGGAATTCCAGATCGGTAAAGATTTCGCGGAGCACCTCTTTGTTCATGTCCTTCCGTTTGAAATCTTCTTCATGAAACAAAACCGGCACATTGGTGATGATGGTCGCCAGTTTTTTGCTCATGATGGCGAGGTCCTTCCCGGCCTTTACTTTTTCACCCACGGCGCCTTTGATATTTTCCGCATTGGCCAGCACGTTTTCCAGCGTTTGATATTCGTTCAGCAGCTTCGCAGCTGTTTTTTCGCCGATGCCGGGGATGCCCGGAATATTATCAACTGCGTCTCCCATCATGCCCAGGATATCAATAACCTGGGAAACGTCCCGGATGTTCCACTTGCTGAGCACTTCTGCGGGACCGATTATTTCAACATCGCCACCCTGGTACCCGGGTTTGTATATTTTAACCTGGTCGCTGACGAGTTGCCCGTAATCTTTATCGGGCGTTACCATGAATACCTCATAACCCGCAGCAGCAGCTTGTTTGCTGAGGGTACCAATCACGTCGTCCGCTTCAAAACCATCCAGCTCCATGATGGGGATCTGGAATCCCTGGATGATTTTTTTAATATCGGGGATGGCAATGAGCAGGTCCTCCGGCGAATCCTGGCGGTTGGCCTTATAATCCGAGAAGTCAATATGCCGTTCGGTGGGTGCAAACGTGTCAAAACACACCGCGATGTGCGAAGGGTTCTGGTTGTTCAGCAGTTCCACCAGCGTATTGGTGAATCCGAATTGTGCGTTGGTATTTTTTCCTTTGGAAGTAATGCGGGGACTGCGGATCAGCGCATAATAAGCACGGAAGATCAGCGCCATGGCATCGAGCAGGAATAATTTTTTCTCCATAAGATCCGTTGGTTTGTCTTTTATCCGGTCCGCTGAATCCGTTCGGCTTTACACCGAGGCAATTCAGGCATGATTCATTTCCTTTAATTTTTTCTGCATGAGGAACATCTGATCCCTCAGCCTGGCGGCTTCCATAAAATCCAGGTCGCGCGCTGCTTTCTCCATTTCCTTTTTTATCCGGGAGATGGCTTTTTCCATCTGTGGAATGGTTTTGTATTCTGCGTCTTCTTCGGCAGCCACGCTCACCAGGTCCTGGTCCCCGGCTATCGCGTATGGGTTTTTTTCATCATAACCTTTGATATCCAGTACGGAGGTTTGTGCAAACACCTGCTGCCGGGATTTGAGAATTGTTTTGGGTGTGATGCCGTGAGCGGTGTTGTATTCGATTTGTTTCCCGCGGCGTCGGGAGGTTTCATCAATGGTGCGCTGCATGCTCTCTGTCATTTTATCCGCATAAAAAATCACCAGCCCGTCCACATTGCGGGCCGCACGTCCCGCTGTTTGCGTCAATGATCTTTCATTCCTCAGGAATCCTTCCTTGTCCGCATCCAGGATGGCCACCAGCGACACTTCCGGCAGGTCAAGCCCTTCCCGCAGCAGGTTTACGCCCACGAGAACGTCGATCACACCCAGCCTCAGTTCACGCAGGATCTCCACCCTTTCCAGCGTGTCCACTTCGCTGTGAATATATTTCGATTTGATGTTGATGCGGTGCAGGTATTTATCCATTTCTTCCGCCATGCGTTTGGTGAGGGTGGTCACCAGCACGCGGTCCCCCTTGGTTATGCGCTTATCAATTTCATCCAGCAGGTCATCGATCTGGTTCACGCTGGGACGGATCTCGATGGGCGGATCCAGCAATCCGGTGGGACGGACCACCTGTTCCACCACCACCCCTTCCGTTTTTTCCAGTTCGTAATCTCCGGGTGTTGCGGAAACATAGATGGTTTGCCCGGTCATGGATTCGAATTCGTGGAAGTTGAGCGGACGGTTATCCAGCGCAGACGGCAGGCGGAAGCCATAATCCACCAGGATTAGCTTCCGGCTCCTGTCACCGCCATACATACCGCTCACCTGCGGTATGGTCTGGTGACTTTCATCAATGATGCATAAAAAATCTTTCGGAAAATAATCCAGCAGGCAGAAGGGCCTGGTTCCTGGTTTTCTGCGGTCGAAAAACCGGGAATAGTTTTCAACGCCGTTACAGTAGCCGAGTTCGCGGATCATTTCCACGTCGAAGTTGACGCGTTCACTGAGGCGTTGCGCCTCAATGAATTTGCCGGAGCTTTTGAAATAATTCACCTGGGCGGTCATCTCGTCCTGGATCTCCTGGAGGATCTGCTGGATCATATGCTTTGGCGCCAGGTAGAGATTGGCAGGGAAAACCGCCGCATCGTTCATGGGCATGATGCGCTTGCCGGTCTTCATTTCAAAACTTTCAATCTCTTCAATCTGGTCCCCGAAAAAAGTAATCCGGTAACCATAATCGAGGTAAGGCAGGTTGATGTCCACCGTGTCGCCCTGAACCCGGAATGAACCTCGTTTGAATTCAAACTGGTCGCGGAAATAAAGGGCGTTCACCAGGGAATGTAGAAATCCCTGCCGGGAAATGGTTTGTCCCTGTTTGATGCGCACGATCCCGTTCTCAAATTCATCGGGGTTACCGATACCATAAATGCAGCTGACAGAAGCGACCACGATGATATCCCGCCGGCCACTCAGGAGTTGCGTGGTGGCCTGCAGCCGCAGTTTATCCAGTTCCTCATTGATGGAGAGGTCTTTTTCAATATAGGTATCACTCACCGGCATATACGCTTCCGGCTGATAATAATCATAATAGGAAACAAAATAGCCCACGGCATTATCCGGGAAAAACTGTTTGAATTCGCCGTAAAGCTGGGCGACCAGCGTTTTATTATGGGTGAGAACCAGTGTTGGAAGCTGCACGTTCTGGATCACATTCGCGATGGTATATGTTTTTCCCGAGCCGGTAACGCCCAGCAGGGTCTGGTATTTTTCTCCCTCGAGAATACCATTGGTCAGTTGCCGGATCGCTTCCGGCTGGTCGCCTGCGGGTGAATACGGAGCATGGATCTCAAATTCCATTAAAGATAATTTTCGTTGGGAGCCTGTAAAGTTACCGATAAATCTTTACCGGGTGTCTACGGAAAGGTTATTCCCGGTTTCGAAAATTCGATTAAAGATCTGAATACCGCCTTAAAATGAATTACTTTTTTTTCATCCGGCGGACCGCTTTTTTAAACGGATCCCAGCTGATGTGTAGCTTGTGGTCATCTCCGGTTTTTGCCCTTAACCTGGCACTGACACCGGTTTTGCTGTCGATGCCCTGATTTTCAGGGAGCACTTCGCCGTTTTTGTTTTTCAGATTGCTGAGTGGCACCTGGATACTCAGGTCCGCGCCTTTCTTTACATCATAGATCCCTTCAACGAACATGGTCATGACGGTGGACCGGATTTCCATGCGGTTGATGGTGATCAGATGACCAGATATTGTAAACTGATCGTGAAGATCGGCAAACTGGATATCAGAAAAATTGCGATTTTTAAAAACCGTCTCGGAAATCTTTTGCACAGGCTCAAAATCAATGAGGCGCCCCTGCTTCAGGTTAAAATCTATCTGACCCCGCGTGCTGTCGGAGATGAGCAACACTTTTTCCGTCACTTCTCCTTTCAGGTCTATGGTGGCATCCAGGGACCCCTGAATATTATTAGCGGCAATGGCCTGTTGTCCGAAATCATTAAAAGCATTAAACACGGTACTCACGTTCACGTGCTTCAGGGTTGCCTTAAAAGAGAAAGGGTTAGATGCCATTTCATTCCGTAAGGAGCCGTGCGCTTCAATAGTACCCCCGGCATGTTCAAGCACCATGCTTTTCATGTTGATGGCATCATCATTCAGTTCCAGGGAGGTCCTGACGCCAGTTGCTGTAAACTTTTTATAAAGGAGCTGTTTCGCCTGCAGGCTGAGCTGCATGCTGCTGGTTTCCATCAGCCGGGTGATTTTATACAGGGTCTCTGAAAGCAGTGGCTTCTTTTTTTTTCTGGACACCGTGGTGCCGGTTCTTTTCTTCAGAAAACTCTTGAAATCGTTCAGGTTGATCCTGCTGCTGCGGATGTTCCAGTCCAGGGTAAGCGCAGGGTTGCTTTTATCCATCAGCGACAAAATATTTTTCATCCTTCCGTTCATCATCAGGTCGGTGCTACCGGTATTTGCCCGCAGGTCCTCGATGAACATATCGCTGGCCGCAAAACGGATCTTTCCTTTCCCATTCACCAGATTGAAGTTTCTGGGCAGGTAGGTGAATGCCGCGGAGTCCATGAAGAAACTGCCATTCAGTAATTTGGGTGTTGAGGTTCCATCAGTGAGCGGGCCGCTGTATTGAAGATCCACCTTTCCCGAGCCCTTGCTGAAACGGAAACTGCCGTCATCGAACAGGTTGTTCAGGCCCTTCAGGGGGAAAACGGAGCGCACCTGGCATCGAATAGTCGGTTCAATCAGGTTCCGGATAGTCATGGAATCGGAATGAAAATCCATATCCTGCCAGCGGGCATCCAGACCGGTGAAACGGAGCGCCGAGTTATCGTCTCCATGACCCAGGCCTTTGACGAGTTCATTGGTAAAATAACCGGTAAAGGAAGCTTTCTCCAGATCGGTAATGGGGGTATGAACGGATTTATTTTTTACCGTGACGTGCAGCCTGATCAGGGGTGTTTTATAAGCAGTATCAGTACCGTCAAGGCTGCAGCTGACCGATTTGATCCCCCCGGAAATATCATACTGGTTGAGTTTGGAGCGGATATTTGGAGTGAGAAAGGAAACTACTTTCGGATAATCCAGGTTTTCCGTTTCCAGGGAAAGGGTGAAAAGGGCGGGCACTTCGGCCAGGAAGAATTTACCGCTGCTCCGGAAAACCTGTTTATCGATATTCAATTTGATCTTATCGAACTGGAGCACCTTGCTTCCGGGATTAAAATGGACGAGGAACCTGCCCTGAACTGTTTTTCCTTCTAAAAAACTTCCTTTTTCCCGGTTAAAGATCAGGCTTTTCACCTGGGTGAACAGATTAACGTCGAGATCGAGTTGTGGTTCATCTGAATGACTGTTCACACGGCAGATCAGCCGGTGAATATCAAAAAGGAAAAACTTGTGCTTGTCAACTTTTTCCACGATCAGGCGGGAATTGCGCATCTCCAGGTCCGGGTAATGAGCAGGTCCGGTGGTATTATTCACCACCTGCGGGTGTTTTCTAAAAACAGAGGTATTGTTATAACCGGTGGAATCCGTGTAGAGGTAGACCTCCGCATTTTCCAGGATCAGCTTGCTGATGCGCAGGTGGCCGGTGATGAGTTCAAAGAAATCGAAACTGGCAAAAGCCCGGGGGGCACTAAGCAAATCGTGGTGGTGCCGGGTCCAGAGGCTGTCCCGGACGCTCACGTTTTCGAAGGAAGTCGAAATTTTCGGAAAAGTGTGGAACAGGCTGATGCTGATTTCCCCGATGGATACTTCACCATTCAGCCGTTTGTCCGATTCTGTTTTGATATAACTGATCAGATCAGCCTTATGTTGTTTCAGATAGATCCAGCCGCCAAAGGAAAGTAAAAAGAGAAGACCCAGGATAACCGCCAGGAACTTAAGAATGAATTTGAGCACTTTTTTCACTGAAGCAAGTTATGCGGTAGCGGTTCAAATATTGGGCCTCCTACCTCGGCGGTCTCTTCAAATACACCGAATAATCCGGCTGGATCACGTCATAATCCTGGTGCATGAGTGGGGAAGTGAGGAGAAAATCCGCCGTTGACCGGTCGCAGGCAAAAGGAATGTTCCACACCACACCCAGGCGGAGAAGGGCCTTGATGTCGGGATCATGGGGCTGGGCCTCCATGGGGTCCCAGAAAAAAATGAGGACGTCGATCTTT
>DASRLM010000585.1:0-2306 GCA_035648455.1 Puia sp.
ATTTAATAGATATCATGAAACAGACATAAGTAAAAAAAAGCCGGAACGCACTTTGTCAATTCAGGCTTAAATGGAGATGATATAAAAGTACCTTTTATTATTGAAGGGTAATATCCATTTTGTCTGGTTTGCAACATCACCCGCATTACGATTGCTTTTATGCAGTTTCTTTTCGTAAGCCCAAATGTTTGCCGCCAGTTTCCTTCGGATTCCACTTCGCAGTGGATGCCCTTACTCCTGGCTAATATTCTCTACTGCATGGAAGAATTCGGGACTTGCACCCGATAGCTGATATATACCTGAGGCACCACGCAAAAAGCCCGTAAACTCTATGTTTTACAGGCTTTTAATTTCATTGATACTTATTTCGGCGGAGAGGGAGGGATTCGAACCCTCGATACAAGTTTAAGCTCGTATAACGGTTTAGCAAACCGGCCCTTTCGGCCACTCAGGCACCTCTCCAAATGCTCCTTTTATCCCCAGGCTGCTCTTTTCAGGGGGAGGCAAAAATAAAGATTAATTGCAAACCGGCCTCATTTTTATCCCAGACCCGGGAAAGAAAAACCGGTATCAGAAGACAATAATTCTCCCTCAAATTCAGTTTTTAAGACAATCCAATCATCCTGAATAATCCGGCTATGAGAAAATTCCTGACGGCTGTTATACAAAACACGCGCCCCATCTCCAAAACCCTGCTTCTCGCCAGTTTCGGCGCAGGTTATGTTGTTGCCACGATCCTCTTTACCTTTTTCAACAGCCAGATACACCGGTTCCTGCAAACTTTATTTTCCTGAGTTGCCCACGCATAAAAAAACCCGGCGAAAAACACCGGGCAATCCATTATTTTTTAAGGGTATCCCCTACATGGCCGCTAACTGCACTTTTTGCTGTAGTTCGGTAACATTTTCCCGGAACATACTGTCCGTATCCATCAGGTCCTTTACCGTTTGACAGGAATGGATCACTGTAGTATGGTCCCTTCCCCCAAAATGCTCACCGATGGTCTTTAAGGAATTCTTGGTAAATGCCTTGGCCAGGTACATAGTAATCTGGCGGGCCTGAACGATTTCCCTTTTGCGGGTCTTTTGCAGGAGCTTATCGTAGGGCAGATCAAAGTATTCACAAACCATCCGCTGAATGGTTTCAATCGTAATTTCTTTACTGCTCGTTTTTACAAAATTTCTTAGCACTTTCTTCGACAATTCCAGGTCAATTTCCCTCTTGTTTAGCGAAGATTGTGCCAGAAGAGATATCAGTGCACCTTCCAGCTCCCGGACATTGCTATTAATGTTATAAGCCAGATATTTAACAACTTCCTTAGGCATTTCCAACCCGTCATTCTTCATTTTCCTTTCCAGGATCTCAATCCGTGTTTCATAATCGGGCACCTGGAGATCAGCACTGAGACCCCAACGGAAACGGCTGAGCAACCTTTCCTGAACCCCTTCCAGTTCCTTGGGCGGCTTATCTGAGGTGAGGATCAGCTGTTTACCGGATTGATGCAAGTGGTTGAATATGGCAAAGAAGGCATCCTGGGATCTCTCGGCCCGGTTAAAAAACTGCACATCGTCAATGATCAGCACATCCACCATCTGGTAGAAATGAATGAAATCGTTTACGGCATTATTGCGGCTGTGATCAATGAACTGGTTAATGAACTTTTCGGAACTGACGTATAAAACCACCTTATTGTGGTGGGTGCGCCTCACTTCGTTCCCGATCGCCTGGGCCAGATGGGTTTTACCCAGACCAACACCCCCATAAATCACCAGGGGATTAAAGGAATTGGCGCCCGGTTTTTCCGCCACTGTTTTACCTGCCCTGCGGGCCACCCGGTTGCAATCGCCTTCAATAAAGGCATCAAAAGTATAAACGGGATTCAACTGGGCGTCGATCTGCATTTTCTTGAGCCCCGGAATAACAAATGGGTTCTTCACCGGATTATTAATAATCAGGGGAAAGTCCATTTCATTATTGGATATGGTTTTATAATTATGTGCTGGAACATCCATCGTCAAAGGTTTATTTTGCTGGTTTCCGCTGTCTACCATAATCCGGTATTCCAGTCTCGCTTCCTTACCCAGAATCCTACGCAAAGTCTTTGCCAATAAATTTACATAATGCTCTTCCAGGTATTCATAAAAAAACTGACTCGGAACCTGGATCACCAAAATATGCTCTTTCAATTCAACCGGCCGGATGGGTTCAAACCAGGTTTTGAAATGTTGCCATTCAACGATATCTTTTATTATTTCGAGACAATTGGTCCAGACTTTTTCAAAGGTTTTCGGCATCAGAAATAAGGC
>DASRLM010000586.1:0-4528 GCA_035648455.1 Puia sp.
GAAAGGGGTATGACGTCCGCCTTCTTCCTTGCTCAGTACATATACTTCACACTTAAATTCCGTGTGCGGTGTAATGGATCCTGGTTTGCAAAGAACCATTCCACGGCGGATCTGGGTCTTTTCAATACCACGCAGCAGTAAACCGGCATTGTCTCCGGCCTCACCCTGGTCCAGCAGTTTGCGGAACATTTCCACGCCGGTTACGGTAGACGTCAGCGGCGATTCCATTAGACCAACGATTTCAATGCCTTCACCAACCTTGATACGGCCTCTTTCAATACGTCCCGTAGCCACGGTACCGCGGCCCGTAATGGAGAAAACGTCTTCCACGGACATCAGGAAAGGCTGATCAACAGGGCGCGGAGGCAGCGGAATATAGCTGTCCACAGCAGCCATCAGTTCATCAATGGCTTTAATCCATTTTTCCTCACCGGCCAGTGCCCCGGTTGCAGAGCCCTGTATGATGGGGGTGTTATCGCCATCAAATCCGTAGAAAGTCAGCAATTCGCGGATCTCCATTTCAACGAGTTCCAGTAATTCCGGATCATCCACCAGGTCCACTTTATTCATAAATACCACCATGCGGGGAACGCCTACCTGGCGGGCCAGGAGAATGTGTTCTTTGGTCTGGGGCATCGGGCCGTCTGTAGCGGCCACAACCAGGATGGCGCCGTCCATCTGGGCAGCTCCGGTAATCATATTTTTAACATAGTCAGCATGACCAGGGCAATCCACGTGCGCGTAGTGACGGTTGAGCGTCTGGTATTCCACGTGTGCGGTGTTGATGGTAATCCCACGCTCTTTTTCTTCCGGAGCCGCATCGATTTCATCATACTTTCTGGCTTCTGCCAAACCCCTTGTAGACAAGATGGTTGTAATGGCTGCGGTTAAGGTGGTTTTACCGTGGTCAATATGACCAATGGTTCCAACGTTAACGTGGGGTTTATCCCTTTTGAAGGTCTCTTTTGACATTGGTATCTAGTTTTTAATTGTGTTTTTAAAATGAATCAATACTATTTTCCTTAGTTCTTCTAAATCCCGCTGACATTCCGCCCAACCACCCTTTCTTAACATGAGCCGTTGAAGAGAATTGAACTCTTGACCTCTTCCTTACCAAGGAAGTGCTCTACCACTGAGCTACAACGGCAAGCCTTCGCTGAAGCTTCGGCTTGCAAGCAAGATCAGCCTAAGAGCAGTAACTACGCATTGGCCGCCGAAGCAATTGTCCAAGGCAGGCTTGCCCGCCGTAACCCTGGCGCAGGCGGGTGAGTCACCTTCGCCAAGGCTTCGGTGGCTAAGAGCGGAAGACGAGGTTCGAACCCGCGACCTACAGCTTGGAAGGCTGTCGCTCTACCAACTGAGCTACTTCCGCATAATGCAAATGTGAAAATATGCTAATGTGCTAATGTGAAAATTGCGCACGTTTCAACCATTTTCAAAACCAAAGATCTTCAAAAATACAGCTCCTCATTTGCACATTTTCATATTACCAAATTTTCACATTATTTGGCCCACCTTCGCTACCACCTTCGCCAAGGCTGCGGTGGTTAAAAAAGCTTCGGTGGACAAGTGGGCAAGGATGGATTCGAACCACCGAACTCCGAAGAGAACAGATTTACAGTCTGTTGTCGTTGGCCACTTGACTACTTGCCCGGTTGGTAATCCTTTGCGCCATGCTACGAAATTACCCTGATAAACCCGTATTTGCCCCTGCACTGCATCTTCGCCAGCTGAGCCAGAGAAGGGAATCGAACCCCCGACCAGCTGATTACAAATCAGCTGCTCTACCATCTGAGCTACTCTGGCAAATATTCGTTTTACAATAACCTTTTCTACATCCTGAATACAAAGAACTAAAACTGACGGATTTATCCACCTGTTTTTTTGGGAAGGCAAAGGTAAGCGAATTTGTTAAATTCAAAAATTTTGAAGTGTTTTTTATGAGAAGAATATATCCCTCCCGCGCGGAGATTGTCGGGTTGACCCCAATAAAAAAAACCCCGGATCCGGGGTTTTCAGTATTATGCTGCCTGTTTGTCTTTTTTTCGTTTGATCAGATTGATCAGCGAATCCATTGCATTGTCGAAAGATTCTTCGAATGATTTGGAGGAACATTTTACGAAGAAATCCTGTTTCGGTACATGTACTTTAATTTCGGCGATCTTGTCTTTAATGGTATGAACAACGTTGTCGAGCTTCAGGAACACATCTACTTTTAGGATCCGGTCATGAAAGGTATCAAGACGTCCCAATTTCCTGTTGATGTAATCCACCAGTTTGTTGTCTGCATCAAAGTGCACTGTCTGAATATTAACGTTCATAGCTACGCTTTTTAAACAATGAAACAATATTTAAAAGAACTCTCCGCAGAAAATCGGCTGACCTTCCGCGGTTGATTGAAATTACCCCCTTAACGCAGTTTTTCCAAATATTTGCACCACAAATTGGAGCCAATTTTCCATTGGACAGCATTATGACCGGGGATGGTTTTTTTTATGCACATCCCGTAATTTTTCAATGCTGTTGTGGGTGTACAGCTGCGTGGCGGCAAGGCTGGAATGGCCCAGCAGCTCTTTGACGGAATTCAGGTCGGCCCCGTGTTCCATTAAATGCGTGGCAAAGCTGTGCCGGAGCACATGCGGGCTTTTTTTACTGACGGTAGTTACCAGTGTCAGATATTTTTTAACCGCCAGATAAGCATATTTTACATACAATTTATTGCCCTTACCATTCACCAGCAGGGCTTCGGTGTTGTTCCACCCCGCTTCCTTTTTTCCCTGAATATAATCGCGGATTCCAGCCGCCAGGTCGCCGCTTACGGGGATCATCCGCTCCTTGTTTCCTTTTCCAAGCACTTTGATCATGCAGGCGTCCAGGTCTACCTGGCTGTTCTTCAGGCCGACCAGTTCGGCCAGCCGGACGCCGGTATGATAGAAAATAAGGATCATCAGGCGATCGGTTTTTCCCTGCCAGTTGTCCGGGAATTCCACATGACTGATCAGCAGCTTCATGTCTTTTTCCTCCACATACACGGGGAGTCTTTTGCCGGATTTGGGACTGATGATGCCTGCCATCGGGGTTTTTTCCAGGCTGCCCGTACGCAGCTGGTATTTGAAGAACGATTTCAGCGAAGAAATTTTGCGGTTGATGGATTTGGAGGCGATTTTTTTTTCCTTTAAACCGGCGAGCCAGGACCGGATATAAGCAGTGGAGATCTGGCAGAGTTCCTGGTGCCCAAACAGGGCGTGCAGGTAGCTGAAGAACTGGTCCAGGTCGTCTGAATAGGCCCTGACGGTATGTTGTGAATACCGTTTTTCAAATTTCAGGTAATCAATGAATGACCGGGTGGATGCACTCAAAAGAATGTTTGTTGGTCCATCCAAATATAAATTAAAAAGGCCATCCGGAAGGATGGCCGCCTGTCATTCGGTGGAATATAAATTATAGTTCAAATTTACCGCTGGCCAGTTGCTGCTTGTATACTGCTTTCAGTACCTCACCCCTTCTCTTAATGGAAGGTTTGGTAAAAGACTGACGGCTGCGCAACTGGATCAGTACCTTTGCTTTTTCAAATTTCTTTTTGTACTTCTTCAGGGCCTTGTCAATATTTTCGCAATCTTTCGAATCGATGATCAGCATAATGTTTCCGCTTTTAGAATTGAATTACGGCCTGCAAAGATAGGAAGTTTTTCAAAATAAAGTAATAAAAAGCCCGGAAAATCCGATTTTTACAGCATGTTTACCGGTATTATCGAGGCCCAGGGCACCCTGCAGGATATCACCCGGTCGGGAACCAACAAAACTTTCCGTATTGCCGCTGTGCTGGCGCCCGAGCTCCGAGTGGATCAGAGTCTCTCTCATGACGGAGCCTGCCTGACCATCGAAACCGTTTCCGGGGATACCTATACCGTGACCGCCATAGCCGAAACCCTTTCCAAAACCCGGCTTAACCATTGGAAACCAGGGGATCAGATCAACCTGGAACGCTGCCTCCAGATGAATGGGCGGCTGGATGGTCACCTCGTTCAGGGTCATGTGGATACCACGGCCGTTTGTGTGAGCCGCGAAAACAGGGACGGCAGCTGGGAATTCCGGTTCGAATTCCCTGACTCCTTCAGCAACCTGGTTATTGAAAAAGGATCCATCGCCGTTAACGGCATCAGCCTGACCTGCTATGATATCACCCGGAACGCATTCAGGGTGGCGATTATTCCTTACACGTTGGAAAATACCAATATGAAGGTTCTGGAAACCGGCAACCTGGTGAATATTGAGTTTGATCTGATTGGCAAATATGTGGAGAGGATGATTAAACCACGGACAGGAGATACTAAATAAAGTACTTTTTCAGTGCCAGGAATTTCTTTTCATAGAAATGATAACTCAGATAACTCAGCAGCAACGTAATACCGATCCCTGCAAACCGGACCAACCAATAAGAGAATATTTCAGAGTAATCCGATCGAACAAGCGCTGATTCGTATTTATAAACAAAAAGTTGAAGCACGATCCAGTGAAACACATAGAT
>DASRLM010000587.1:0-2306 GCA_035648455.1 Puia sp.
ATTTGCTTTAATGGATCTTTACCTGCTGCCAGCATGGGGCGGACGTCCAGGGGAACCAGATCCTCTTCTTTAAGCTCCCTTAAAAAAACAGGAATGGGTTTGGTTTCCCCCGGCGTTTCTTCCGCCACCGCGGTTTGGAGGTTCACTTCAAAGCCAAGCGGCTTAAGCTTTTCAAAAAAATCTTCCGGGCGGCATCCCCCGATTTTGGCAGCCATGGCAATACTCGTGCGACCGGCCATCAGCTTACGCAAAACCGGGTTTTGCAGTTTCTTAAAATCCGGGCTCAGTTTTACAATTGTTTCCAGTGCATCGGGATGATGCCTGAGTATAACCGCGATTTTTGTTTGTTTATCAATCAGCATGATCTTTTGATTCCATTTCAATGGCTTTAGGAAAAAGGATGTTATTTTCCAGGTGAATATGTTGATGCAGGTCTTCTTCAAAGTCGGGCAGCATTTTAAACAACAACTGATAACTGCTGCATCCATCTTCCGGGACATGATAGTTTTTACTGAGATTCCTGATCTTGTCAAAAGCTTCTCCGATAAAAGCATGTTCTTTTTCCAGGTCGCCGATCAGATCCTTTAATTTTTGAACGCCTGTATTTTTTACGGCTGTCTGATCATGTTCGGCCAGCGCCAGCGATTTTACGTAGGGAAATAAAACCATTTCTTCATGCTCCAGATGATCCAGCAACTCATCATTGATTTCTTCCACCAGTTGTTTGATGGTCAGCAATTCCGGATGATGACCCCCGTGAACCTGGGCCACTTTTTTAGCATACTCCCGGAGCCCGGGCAGATTTTTGCGCACATAACCATGATGGTTGTTGATGATAAAATCTGCCAGAAAACCCAGGTTCCAGTCGTTATAGGCATTCCTGTCGGCAGATTCGAGCTTTTCTGGATGTTGCAGTTCCTGTTCCACCCTGGTGGCATCAATTCCTTTTTCTTCACAGGCTTCCCGCACGGTTTTTTTACCACCGCAGCAGAAATCAAGTCCGTATTTTTTAAATACTTCGGCTTTGCGGAGATCTTTAGCGGCAATTTGCCCGAGGGTTTCGCTGTTTTCCCCGGTAATCCTTTTGCTGATTAACACTTTCCACCATTCGGGCCCCTGTTCCAAATATTCCCAGGTGAAAATATCGCCTCTTTCACCCAGCAATTGATAATACAGGGGCTTGGGGTCATGATCATTGTGCAGGGTCAGACTTTCCCCTTCCTGCAATAAATCAAAACGGGCAAAAATGGCCGGATGTTTTTGCTTAGGTGGAAATAGCGTGACGTTCAGTATGTTTTCTGTGATTGTTTCCATATAAAAAGATTTAGCATTTAATTGAACCCCAAAGGTAGCGCAAATAAAAGTATTTAATTACTTTTAATAAGGCCTTCTTCCTTTATTTTGAATAATTTTCCCGAATTAGTAAGTGGGTGAGCGGGGGGCTTATATTTTTTTTGACGTACGATAAGCCGTTCCCTTGAAGAAGGAAACGAGTTCATTTCTTTCATTCGTTGTACGGATATCATAAATACCCGTTTTATTTCCCAGATATAATTCCCTGGCTTCTACGGTCAGGATTTCATCCAGAGAGACCGGTCGTGTAAAACTGATATTTACGTCCATGGCAACGGCCATTCGGCCATGGGAATTACAGGCAAAGGCAAAAGCAGAATCCGATGCAGCAAACAGAACGCCGCCATGTATATTTAAGAATCCATTCAGCATGTCTTCCCGCACCTTATAATGCAGTCTGCAATAACCCAGACGGATCTCATCCACCTGCAGCCCGAGCCATGCCGTAAACCTGTCATCCTTCAGCATCCTAAGCATGACTTCTTCCGGCGACAGTTCCTTTTCTTCCTTCATGAGATTATTTCCCTTCATTAAGAAGGGATTTATTTTTTACAAAGATCAACATTAAACCGTTTCAAATTCCCTGGAATCTGAGTCCAATTTTACCTTTTTTTAAAAAACCGGGAATCGTTTCAACCACGATTTCAGGCTGGTTATGCCTCAAATCTGCCTGATCATCGAAATCATTTTCCTTTCAGCTTGTTGCGATACATCTTTGTGGAAGTTATCCGGCATGCCTTTCGGGGCTTAAGAGACCGGCGGCTGGCGTTTGAACTCCCCGGGCCGCAAATTCCATTCGTCGAAGGAATATGCCCAAAAATCGATCAATCTCCGCTATCGATCGAAAAAATTCCCTTTGCTGTTGTTTTATACTCAACTTTAATGCAGGTCCATACTTATAAAGGTTTTTAATTCGTTTGAAAGAACCCGAGGAAAATCGATACCCATGAAAC
>DASRLM010000588.1:0-3669 GCA_035648455.1 Puia sp.
CAATAACCGCAGGCGGAGATATTTTAAAATATTGGAAAAGGTAAACGTGATATTTTTCTGACGAAATATTTTTGCCTGGATGAGTTTCCTCATCGTGAGGGTAAAAACCGCAAGGAAAATGATCAGCGTAACAGTAAAACAAATATCATAAATCCTCAGGAAATAGATGCGCATGGAGATGGTATCTGCTTTTGATTTGCCCATGGTAAGATCCAGGATTTTTTTGATCGCCGGAAGCACCACGGGAATCTTTGTCCAGTTGGAATACCGCACATCTTCATAGCGGTAATTGTTGTCGTAGCCCCGGGGAAGCTGGTTCTTGTAATAATCCCAGTTATTTTTTACATCCGCGAAACTGGCGAGCTTATGGTCCGGCCTTGAAAAATACACATCAAACAGGGGGTCCAGCACCACCCATCCATGCAGGGTTTCCACTTCTACAATATTGTGTGCCGCAAAAACGCCCATGGCTTTCATCTGGGCAATCCGGACCGGGAACTCATATCCCTGAAATATACGCGCGAGCACTACGGCAAAGCTGCCACAGGCCCCATTGGCCGTCATCAGGTCGAAACTCGTCGGACGGAGAATGCCCGCTTTAATCCCGGTGAAGGCCTTATCCACAAAAACGGTTTCCCGGTTGTTGAGCAGGTTATGGCAGGCATGCATCACCTTCACCACCACTGAATCCTGCGGATCGTTCAGGCTGATATTGCTGTTGACATTTTCCCGGATGGCCTGAAATACCTCTTTTTCGTAATTCGCTTCCATTTTGAAATAGAACAGCGAGGCCAGTAAAAAGCCATTCACGAAGGTCAGAAAATACAAATTCCAGAAAATACGTTTGATCATTACGCCTGTCGGGATTTCATTATGAATCGGCTGTGTTCAAAGGATGGATTTCTGATAGGATCAGGGAGGGTAAGAGAACGCATAAAAATACCGAAAACCAATCAACCGTCATGGTTTATTCGGTAAAAACGACAATTTTCATACCAATACGCTCAATTTATCCGGATCAGGCCGAATTTCTGGCGGCATTGATCACGCCGAAGGAACACCGGATAATCAGTTTCTCAAATATTTCCTTCATCGGAGAATCGGTATGTTCCAGCTCCCGGAATCTGATCAGGGCATATTGCTGTATGGTGCTCAGGGGCAATACGATCCTTTCGCGCATCTGGATAGACAATTGCTCTATCGGGTAATCGGACATCAGTTCCTGTTTGCCGGAAAGCTTAAAAATATATTTCTTCGTCAGTTCAAACTCATTGAAAATGATGGCCCATATTTTGCCGAACCGGGGATGCTTGGAAAACCCTTCCGTCAGGGGAAAAAAACATTTTTTCATGGCCATTTCACTGTTGTCCAGCAGGGTTTTAAAATAAGGTGAATTCGCATACAGCTGTTTTACCTGTTGCCATTTACCCTTTTTATCCATTTCACAGAGGGCAGTGCCCACCCCGTGATACCCGGTTACATTTTGCTTCAGCTGGCTCCAGGAGCCTACAAATGGGATTGCCCGGAGATCCTTAAATTCCAGTTTCCCGGTATTTTTCCTTTTACTCGGGCGGCTGCCGATATTGGTTTCGCTGTAGAACTGCAGGGGGCTCACTACATTCAGGTATTCCATAAAATCCGGGTGATCCCTCAGTCCCGTATAGGACGAATAGCTGATGGCCGCCATTTCTTCCAGCAGGGACTCTTCGTCTTTGTTGAGGGTAACGGTACGGGCAGAGAAAAGATCATTGACAATGCCGGCGTGTAACAATTGCTCGATATTGAACTGGGCAGAATCCACGGTGCCGAAATTGGAGCTTACCGTTTGACCCTGAACGGTTAATTGAATTTCCTTGTTGGCAATGTTTTTCCCAAGGGAGGCATAGAAGCGATGTGTTTTCCCACCGCCGCGGGCAGGAGGGCCACCTCTTCCGTCGAAGAATACCACCCGCACGCCATGGGCCTCGGAAATTTTAGTCAGCTCCTCTTTTGCCTTGTAAATGCCCCAGTTGGCCATCAGATAACCGCCGTCTTTGGTGCCATCCGAAAATCCCACCATGATGGTTTGCGTATTATTTCTTTTTTTCAGGTGTGCCCGGTAATCCTCCTGGGTATACAGGGTGGCCATTATGGCGGAGGCATGATTCAGGTCGTCCACCGTTTCAAACAGCGGCACGATGTCTATGGTCAGGTGCTCTTTTTTCCATCCACCCAAAAGAAAGAGACCAAAGACTTCCATCATGTTCAGGGCGCTGTTGCACTGACTGATAATGTACCGGTTACAGCCCAGCGGTCCATTTTGTTCCTGTATTTTTTTCACGGCCCGGATGCTTTCCAGGGTATCATTGATCAGATCGTCCTGGAAAGGCGTGTCCGGAAGTGGTTTGAGATGAACGAGTGCCTTAATTTTTTCGGCTTCGGGAAGTAATTCATAGTTGGCGGGCAATAATTTTTCCCTTTCCCCCACGGCTTTTATCAGCTTTACGTGCACGGAACTATCCTGGCGCAAATCAAGCGTGGCGAAATGAAGTCCGAAAATCCGGAGTTTACTGATGAAGTTTTCCACCAGGTGCAGAAAAAGCCCGTTGTTCTGATAGATCAGAATTTCCCGTATCCTGCCCATGGCGGCCAGCATGCCCTTGATTTTTAAAGGCGCCTCCGGTTTTGGATTGAAAAGTTCCTGATACAACTG
The DNA here is from genome assembly GCA_035648455.1 of Puia sp. Taxonomy (GTDB): domain Bacteria; phylum Bacteroidota; class Bacteroidia; order Chitinophagales; family Chitinophagaceae; genus Puia. The sequence continues at coordinate 2,693 of DASRLM010000588.1, forward strand.
TTCCTCCAGGTCGGCAATGATCAGGTCCACCTCTTTAAAAGTGAGCCGGCGTTTCAGGCGGCGGACGTCAAAATAATAACAGCGCAAAATGGCTTCCCGCAACGAGGCCACTACTTTGAGGGTGGTGGCTGTTTTGACAAAAGGGTTTCCATCCCGGTCACCGCCGGGCCAGAAACCCATCTGTATAACAGGATTCTGATCCGAAACGGCTTCCGGGAACTGGTCTTTTAAAGAAGACAGGATCTTGCCCGCCGCATGATAGAATACATTTTCCAGATACCAGATCAGGCTCACGGCCTCATCGTAGGGTGTTGGTTTTTGTTTTTTGAGAAAAGGCGTTTTCCCCAACTGCTGCATAAACATATTGATCTCTGCCGCATTGTTTTCGATAACCGCCCTGGAAAGATCGTTGATGATGCCCAGCACCGGGCCGGGATAAAACTGGGTAGGGTGAGCGGTTAACACCAGCCTCACCGCATAATCCTTTAATTTCTCCCGGAGTTCCTTTTCTTTGTTGTATTGGACCACTTCAGAAAACAGGTGTTTGAGCGTTCCGGCTCCGCCCATATCGTTCACGCCGGTAAAAGCGGCATCTTCCAGGGCATCAAAGAGTACCACCTGCCTTTCCACGTACTGAACAAAACGGAACAGGATATCGGATTTCTCGCGCTCCGTTCCGTCGGGAGCATGTTTTCTGAAAAAATCGTCGATGATCTGCAGGGGACTCCACTTTTTATGGTAGCCTTCTTCACAATAGGTAAGCAGCAGTGAAAGGAATATGCCCGTTTTTTCAATGCGGTGAAAAGGGAGGGAAGTGAACAGGCTGTTGTACAACTGAAACTTGATGCCGACCAGGTTTTTGAACTCCTGCAATCCGGAAGATTGGTTACTCATAGCGCGAAATTAAAATTCGTTCAACAAATCGAGCAGGATATAATAAAAAATCAAAACAATTAATAAAAATCGTTGATTTCTTA
>DASRLM010000589.1:0-3067 GCA_035648455.1 Puia sp.
ACCAGGTTCTTCCGGGAAATCATATCATCCATAACATTTACGGCTTCCTTTAAATAAATATCTGTTTTCCGGCTATCAAGCCATTGTTTGTACCGGTCAGCCTTGTCTTTGTCTTTAGCGTATTTCGCCGCATCCTCGGGCATGGTGCTTATGCTCATGGGTACCACCAGCTTACTTACGGAATCAATCTGCTTAACCGTTGCCCGGATCTTTTTCTGCTCCGCCTGATATTCATCCAGGTTCAGCGGATATTGCTTGTCGTTTTGTTTGTCCAGCCACGCAGCGTTGCCGGAAATGGTACTGAATGTTGGATTCAGCTTTGTTCTTTCCACACTTTCATTCCGGATATAATTGATATCATAAGCATATTTCCAGGTGGCATAATCGGCTTTCGGCATTTCATCCCAGGGCAATGCGTCCGGCTGATCCTTCTCCCTGATCTTATAATGCTCATACAGATCCGGAAGAACGATGTCTGAAGAAACGCCGCGGAGCTGGGTGGAACCCCCATTAATGCGGTAGAATTTCTGCAGGGTGAGTTTGATGGTGCCCAGGGGGCCGCCAACCTCACTGAGTCCCATGTTTTTATCCAGCGGAATATTTCTTTGAACGGTACCCTTGCCATACGTGGTGGTGCTTCCGATGATCACGCCGCGTTTATAATCCTGTATGGCTGCGGCAAATATTTCTGAAGCGGAGGCGCTGAATTCATTCACCATCACAGCCAGCGGTCCGTCGTACAAAACGGTCCTGTCGTGATCGCTGTAAATCTCCGGATTTCCGCGGCGGTCGCGAACCTGAACCACGGGTCCCTGATCTATAAACAATCCCACCATTTTCACTACGTCAAAAAGTGATCCGCCGCCATTGTTGCGCAGGTCCATAACAATGCCGTCCACTTTGGCATCCTTGAGTTTTACAATCTCACGGGCAACATCAACCGAACACCGGTTTCCATTCGGATTGTCAAAATCAGCATAAAATTCCGGAAGGAATATGTACCCGATCTTTCCCTTAGCCGTTTGAACAACCACGCTTTTGGCAAACTTTTCGTCCTGTATGATCTCATCCCGGATAAGCGAAACCAGCTTGATGGTGCCGTCGGCTTTTTTGAGGGTGAGGCGAACTTCGGTTCCTTTATTTCCACGTATGATCTTAACGGCATCTTCCACCATATAGCTGGTCAGGTCAACAGGTTCCTGATTGCCCTGGGCCACTTTTAAAATAACGTCGCCGACATTGATCTGGCCGGATTTCCAGGCAGGACTTCCCGTTACCAGGGTAATGATCTTAATGGCCCCGTCTTCATCCCGGAGGGCGGCGCCGATACCAAAAAACCGGCCGCTCATATCCTCGTCAAATGATCTTTTTTCCACCGGCGGAAAATAATCCGTGTGCGGATCCATGCATTGCACAATGGTTTCCACGAAGGCATTGAACTGATCGTCGTCGTTGGCCTTAATCAACTGATGATCATAGAAACGGTCCATGATCTTGAGCGTCTTATCCCGCGCTTCCTTTTCCAGTTGTGCATTTGTTTTTGCAACATAATCCGGTTTTCCCTTTGCGGCCGTCTGCTGGTCGAGCAGGTCGGCATATTTTTCCAGTGTCAGGTATTTCAGTTTTTTCCGAACCTCGTCCCGGCGAACAGCTGCATTGGCAGGAAAATCCATCTTATCGTAGTCGAGGTTAACTGTTTCCTGTTTTGTGTAATCAAAAGGCTGGGAAAGGATCTCATGACAAATGCCCTGCAATTCGTGCAGTCTTTTTTTATAGATCACATCAACGGCCGGAACAAATCCGACGGTGGTCTTTCCCAGGATTTCATCGTCAATCGTGTTTTGATATTTTGAAAGTTCCTGTATATCCGACTGCAGGAATGCCTTTTTCTCCATATCCACTTCAGAGAGGTATTTGGTGAATACTTCCCTGGAAAAACTGTCATCGATGTTTTTTGGGCTGTAGTGGATTTCCTCCAGCATCTCACCCACATTCCTCAGGATCTTTTCATATTTGGTGGGGGGCTCGGAACTGAAGGCAAAAGTTTTCAGAGCCAGGGCAATTCCAAGGACGGATACGAGCAAGACAACGGGCAAATTCCTTTTGTTGAACATATATGTAATCAATTTTGACATACCTGCCAAAAATAACGATTTATGCCCCCTTATTGTTGTAGTTGCATAATTATTAACGCTCAACCCGGGTTGACCGGCCGGAATTGATGTCTACCGGCGAATACCGGAAGGGGTGCCCGCTAAATTTTGAATGATGACGATGAATAATTCAGGATTTTACTTTAGTTTTGCCCTCCCCAAACGGTGATTGTAGCTCAGTTGGTTAGAGCACTAGATTGTGGTTCTAGGGGTCGTGGGTTCGAACCCCATCAGTCACCCATTTTTTTTCTTCTCTATTTACAAGACTTTAACAAAACCTACCCTCCCACACGGCATTTTGGCCGCTCGTAAACTATGAATACTCCTCCTCCCTGTTTTTGACGAATTTTGCACTCGTATGAAAAAAGTTTACCTAAACGGTTTTATACTGGGGCTCTTGTTTTTTTTTGCTACCCAAACCGCTATTTCACAGGATGAGAACGGAACACCCGCCCAGCCCAGGGGAGGACGGCAGGCTGGCGCGACCGGTCATTTTTACGGACGCATCGTGGATGCAAAAACAAATAAAGGAATAGACGGTGTTTCCATCCAGCTCATACGCTCAAAAAACGATCCTGCAACCAAGAGCAATAAAGATTCCGTTGTTGATGGCATGATCACCAAATCGAAAGGGAATTTCAGTTTTTCCAATTTACCCATACTCGGATCTTACCGGCTGAAAGTAACCGCCATTGGTTATTCCTTGTATGATGAAAAAGTGGCGTTCGATCTGAAACTGGGAAAAAGCACCGATCCGGAACTAGGCGTGAACGCCGTGGAAAAGGACCTGGGAAATATAAAAATGCAACAGGATGCCGAAACGCTCAACCAGGTTATCGTTACCGGATCCAAACCCCTGATCCAGCTCGGCATCGACAGAAAAATTTACAATGTGGAAAAAGACATTGCGGCCC
>DASRLM010000590.1:0-8541 GCA_035648455.1 Puia sp.
GGGTTTAGCTATCGGTATCATGCTGGAGAGGTTATTTTTATTTTATCAAAATACCATTCGGTAAGTTCTTTCATGCCTTTCTCAAGACTTACCGTAGGGGTGAAATCGAGTAATTCTTTTGCTTTGCTGATGTCCGCCAGCCTGCGGCTGACCGGATTGATGGAATTTTCCGCCCTGAATTCGGGAGAAAGGCCAGAATTGTTCACTTTCAGTAAAACGTCGAGCAGGCCCCTGAGACTGGTTTCTTCGCAGTTGCCGATATTGAAAGATTCGTCTGTTACCTCCGCCTGCAAAGCCGCTATATTGGCCCTGGCAATATCTTTCACATACACAAAATCCATAGTGGTTGATCCATCCCCGTAGATCAATGGATTTTTGCCATCCCGGATGCAATCCAGCCATTTGATCATCACTTCGGTATACTTACCGTCGGTATCCATGCGCGGCCCATAGGCATTGAAATACCGAAGGGCCACATAGTCCAGTCCATACATGAATTTAAAACTGCGGAAAAGTTGTTCACCCCACATTTTGGCCGCGCCGTAAAAAGTCTGGTTGTTATACGGATTGTCTGTTTCCGGCGTGGGAAAATGCTGTGCCAGTCCGTATACCGATGCGCTGGAACTATAGATGATTTTTTTTACTTTGTGTTTTGCACTAAGGGTCGCTACCTCAAAAGTCGATTTCAGCATCACATCAAACCCATCGCGTGGATTGGCTGCGCAGGCGTTTATGCGAAGGGCGGCCATGTGAAAAATATAATCCGTGCCCGATATGCATTTCTCCAGCAAACCGGTATCCCGGATATCCCCTTCATGGAATTCAATCAGGGGATTACTGAGAAAATTTTTCATATTGGCCCTGCTGCCCCGTATCAGGTTATCCAGGATGATGATCTTTTTTGGTTTTAAGGGAATGAGCTCCTCAATAACATACGATCCGATAAATCCTGCGCCTCCGGTTATGAGGATGGTGCTGTCTTTTATTTTATTCATGATTCGATGGGGTTATACAGTCAACAAATAATATCCTTTATGCGGGATCCAGGTCAACGATTTTATCAATTATAAATACAGGCCTTTTCCGGCTGGCATCCAGGGTTCGCCAGAGATACTCTGCGATGATACCCAGCGAGATGTTGGTGATGCCAAAACCGATCATCAGAATCGACATCAGCGCCGGCCAGCCACTGGCCAGGTTATGGAAAAATAACTTACGGAAAACAATATAGACCGTCCATAGCAAGCCCACAATGAACATGGAAATGCCGATGATGGTAACCATGCGGATGGGCGCGTAGGAAAAGGCGACAAAGGAATCAATGAATAATTTAATCTTTTTAGAAATTGTCCATTTGCTTACACCGGTTTTTCTTTCCCGCTTTTTATAAGATATGGAATCCTGCTGAAAGCCCATGCCCAGGATCTGCAGAAAGATGGATGAATTGGCTTCCACATTGCTGTTGACTTCTACCGCTACCTTTCTGTTGAACATGACTATATCAAAGCCCTTCTCCGGAAAATTGCTGAAGGCAAATTTCTTCATCAGGTAGGCATAAAAAGAGGAGAAGGTCTTCTCTCCGAAGGACACCCTGGTGCTTTCCCTGTGCGCCCAAATGATGTCCTTGCCTTCCCTGGTTTTTTCCGCCATCCTGACGATCAGTTCCAGCGGATCCTGCAGATCGGCATAATTAAAACAGATCAGTTCTCCGGACGCAATCGAAATCCCGGCACGGAGCGCCGCGTGAGAGCCAAAGTTCCTGGACAGGCTGATCAATTTTGCTTTGTAGGATACGTGTTTCTGTTCCTGCAACCTTTCTACGGAATGATCCCTGGAACCGTCATTCACGAAAATGACTTCCGGCTCTATCTGCGGATGCTGCACAAAGAAAGCATTCAGGTTCTCCACCAGGTAAGGCACCCCTTCATACTCATTGTAAATGGGTATGATAACGGATACTTTGGTTTTATTTAAATCATGCATGGGCATCGTATTTAAATCTGACCCGGATGCTTTTGATAAACTCAGCGGGTGCCATCACCCTGCCCTGATGTTCAATTTCCTGGATTTCCAGGAAATTTTCCCTGCAGGCCACCCGTATGGTTTTAATATCCTTCTGGATGGCGGTAACATGTCCGGGCACCGCCAGAAATTTTTCACCGTTTGTAAAAACACGGGCTTTCCATATAATTATTTTTTCTCCGTTCAGATAGCTGAATGCGCCGCTGTATGGCCGGGCGGAAGCACGAACGAGCCTGCCAATGGTTTCTGCAGTTTCATTCCAGTTGATCTGGCCATCTTCCGGCAAACGCGGGTAGCAACGCAAACCATGAACGGAACCCTTTACTTCAACCGTGTCGGGCCGGATGAACACCTTGTTCAGGGCTTCTTCATAGAGGAACGGAACGTCCAGTTCTGCCTGTTTCAGGATTCCGGCAATATACGTATTCTGAGTAATTGGAATTGATTTTCTGGCTATTACATCGCCCGCATCCAGTTCAGGATCCATTTTATGAATATTCCCGTAAATTTTATCTTCCCCGTTAATGATGGTCCAGTTCACGGTTGCATTACCCTTGTAATCCGGCAGGTTACCCAAATGAAAGTTCAGGATGCCGCATTCAAAGAGATCGAGGAAACCTTTGGGGATGGTGTATTTCCAGTTGGCACTGATGGCGGCGCGGATCTGGTTTGATTTCACAATTTGGATTAATTCCTCATTATTTAACGATTTGATCATGAAGAACCGGGCGCCTATACTTTTAGCCAACGATTCAAAATCGCCGTGTTTGATGTCATATTCCTCATAAGCCTCTTCCGTAACAATGGCTTTAAACACAAATCCTTTGGATTGGAGGTATTGTATGCCGTCATACAGATAACGGGAACGCCCAATGGCTATTAAATGGTTTGCATTGCTCATACGAGGTCCACTATTTTTATGCCGTTAAATTCATATTTGCCGGTGAGTAAGGCTTCGCCTGCTTTCAGTCCCCCGGACTGCAACCGGATGATGGGATCATAACCAATGGCGGAAGGCAGGATGCCCATGTGACCGCTGTGAACCTCCTGCGGAAAAAACCGAACGCCGGCATTTTTTAAAGCCGCTGCATCCACATCGCCCGCATACCGCAGGATCAGGGGATCGGTCAGCTGTGATTTTAGTCCGGATAAACTGATCGGCGTTTTTTCTCCGATCCAGTTCCGGTCAAATGGATAAGCCGTAAAAATAACAGCCTCGGCATCCCTATAAGCGACAGGGATATTGACTTCCGGGAAGCCGCCGATCCATTCCACCTTCTTCGTATCATAACGGGATCTGTTTTCCGGCAGGTCAATCACGGCCAGCCCATCGCAAACGGCAGCAACCACCCTGGCAATGAAAGGCCCGAAATCATTATTACAGAACAGGATGAATTTGTTTTTATAGGGGCAGATACCGGCGTCAAAAATTTGTTTTAGCGCCATATCGCCGAGGTAATTAAAAACATCAACGGCCGGATGTCTTTCATTGGTGGCACCGACCTTAAATCCTCTTTTTTTGATGTATTGAATGTCCATGTCCGCTTCCCGCCATTCCCAGGCTTCATACATGAGCGGGATCACCACCTCATCTTTGGCATGCGTCAGCATGGCTTCATTCAGAGGCCTGAGGTGACCGGCATTGGTGATGATGTGTGCCTGTGCAATTATTTCCGGGGTCAGGGTATCAACATAGGTGATGTTGAGCGGATAATCTTTGAAAGAAGCAGCCAGTTGTCGGGTGGCCGCGAATACTTCGTCCACTTTGCCATACCGTGTTGTTTTAGAAAAAGCAAAAACCTTTGCACCGGCAAGTGCTGCCAAAACCGGGGTAACAACATAGGCGCCGGTGGCCGCTTCCGTTAACACGGTGCGGCCCTTTAAATTCAATTGCAGTTGTGCAACCTGTTTAACCAGTTTGTCTATAAGCATACTCAGTAACTGTTCAGTGTGTTAATAACATAATCCACTTCTTCATCCGTTAGTTCGGCATACATGGGCAGAGACAGGCAATGCGCCGCCAGGTATTCCGACTGCGGGAAGTCGCCGTTTTTATATCCCAGCCCGGCATAAGCTTTCTGCAAATGGCAGGGTACCGGATAATGCAATCCCGGAAAAATATTTTTTTCATTCAGGTAGTTGGTCAGCTTGTCGCGATCCTCCGTGGTGACAACAAAAAGATGAAAAACAGAACCATGTCCTTCCGGCTGTACCTGCATCTTTATTTTCGGGTTCTTTAAGGCTGCATGGTATTTTTTGGCAATGTCTTTCCTTCTACCGTTCCAGGCAGGCAGGTATTTTAATTTTACGCTGAGCGATGCGGCTTCCAGACCGCCCATCCGCATATTATATCCGATTTCATCATGGTAATACCTCACTACGGAGCCATGGTTTCGCAGACTCTGCAGGTGTTTGTAATAATCTTCGTTGTTGGTGGTTATTCCCCCCGCTTCGCCGCAGGCGCCCAGGTTTTTGCCGGGATAAAAACTGAAACAGGCCATGGCTCCGAATCCACCTACCGGAACCCCATGGTAAGTGGCTCCCTGTGCCTGTGCGGCGTCTTCTATCAGGTGAAGTTTGTGTTTTTTACAGATGGCTTCCACTGCCCGGATGTCGAAGGGCTGTCCGTACAGATGAACGCCGATCACTGCCCTTGTTTTTGGGGTTATGGCGGCTTCAATTTTTGAAGCATCTATTTCCCAGGTATTGGGTTCGCAATCCACAAATACCGGGATGGCGCCGGTGTAGGACACGCCCCAGGCGGTAGCAATAAAGGTATTAGCCGGAATGATCACTTCATCGCCGTTACCTATTCCCAGCGCCAGCATAGCCAGATGCAGGGCCGTGGTGCCATTATTCACGCCAACGGCATAATTCGTTCCGCAAAAGCCGGCATAACTTTTTTCAAATGCTTCCACAAAGGAACCACCGGAAAATGCCGTTTGTTCGTACACTTTTTCGAATGCTTCGAAAACCTCTTTCTTAATCTGCTGATGTTGTCCTCTCAGGTCAAGGCAGGGTATTTTTTTGTCCATGTTGCTAAAATAGAGTTATAGGGATTTGATTATTCTTGCTGGAACGCCGGCCACAACGGTGTTGGGCGGAACATCTTTGGTTACCACGGAACCGGCGCCGATCAGGGCATTTTCTCCGATGGTAATGCCGCATAAAATGGTGGCATTGGAACCGATGGATGCTCCTTTCTTCACTTTCGTTTCAATCAGTTTCCAGTCGGCCTCCGTTTGCTGACTGCCATCCGGATTCGTAGCCCTGGGAAACAGGTCGTTCGTAAACATGACGCCGTGGCCGACAAAAACATTGTCCTCAATGTGTACACCTTCGCAGATAAACGAGTGACTCGAAATTTTACAATTCTTTCCTATGGTAGCGCCTTTCTGAATTTCCACAAAGGCTCCGATCCTGGAATGATCATCGATGCTGCAGCCATAGGCATTCACAAAATTGAAAATGCGGACATTTTTGCCGATGCTTACCTGGTTCAGGCTTTGTTTGTCGTTGTTGGTGGTTACCGTTTCCATGATATTATTTTATTCTGACTTCTTTTCCTTTATTCTTTATGGATAGCTGGGAAGCTTCCAGTATTTTAACCACACTTCTTCCCAGCCGGGCGTTGGACAAGGGATCCTTTTTCTGCAGGACCGACTGAACAAAATCATCTGCCACGCCGGCCAGGGCTTCGCGACTGGACAGTTTCGGGATAAATACATCCCCGGTTCTGTAGTCCACCATGATGCGGGTTTTGTCTTCTTCGGTTTTATGATTGTATCCCGTATCATAAACCCTTACTTTTTCTGAAGGTTCCAGGTCATTGTAGAGGATCATCTTTTTATCGCCGCCGATCAGTGTTTGGCGCACTTTTACCGGGGATGACCACGAACAGTTGAAATGGGCAATGAAATCCGAATTGTAATTGACCGTGAGGTACGCGATATTTTCAACCTGGTTGCGCGTATGTGAAATGCCGGTAGCATTGATGCTCTCCGGTTCCTCGGTGATCAGATAAGTGAGTATGGAGATGTCGTGCGGAGCCAGATCCCATAACACGTTGATGTCAGGCTGGAAGAGCCCCAGGTTGATACGGGCGGAATCGAAATAGAGTGGTGTGCCGATCACTTCGGTTTGAATGATCTCTTTCATCTTCTGCACGGCCCCGGTATATAAAAAGGTATGATCCGCCATTAAAACCAGCCCCTTTTGGGTAGCCAGTTCAATCAGCTCATCCGCCTCGGCTACGGAAGAAGTCATGGGCTTTTCGATAAGTACGTGCTTTCCCTGCTGGAGCGCGCGTTTTGCCAGTCCGAAATGGGTGTATACGGGGGTGGCGATCACGATGGCATCTATTTCGCTGCTGTTGATCAGCGCTTCGCCATCCCTGGCCGTTTGAATGGATGGGAAATTTTTTGACAGCAGGTTAAGCCGTTCGGGACGGCCATCTGCCACCGATTTAACGGTACAATCGGAATTGGCAAAGAAGTTCCTGACAATATTGGGACCCCAGTAGCCGTAGCCGATGACACCGATGTTGAGATTTGACACTTTGTTATCTTTTTGGTTTAAAATTTCTGATGCTTAATATTGGGGTCATTATTTTATGTCCGTGGTTTTATCCGGGATAAGTATTTTAAATGCCCGGTTCGACCAGACTTCCCTGTAATGATGGGCACTTAAAAAATCGTTCAGTATTTCATTCCGCGTTTTACTCAGGTTCCAGTTCAGCGTGGTTTCTTTTAAAGAATAATCCGGCCATCTGCCTCCGACAGACCCATTCGTCCGGATGATCTGAAAAATCACCACCGGCAGGGGTTTGATTTCTGCCTCGGATTTTTCCAGTTGGGCCTTAAACACGTCCGGCTGATACAACCAGGGCCAGGAATTTCGCAGGTATGGTTTGGTCTCTGTTAAATAATGGTATAAAGGAATGTTGTCGTATGCCAGCACATTGTCATCCGGCTTAACATATTTAGCACTTTCCTGCAACAGCTCATTCAGGGCGGATGCCCGTTCCCTGGTGGTGAAAATGCCGCCCATGTATTTGTTGTGAATGGGATAATGCATATCCAGCCGGTTGTGCCTGTCAAAGTAAGGATAAAAAAAGGATTGGAAAAGGCAGGCAAAAATAACTATTCCGCAACCCGTCTTTTTTATTTCTGTAAGCTGCACGTCACTCAGACCCAGCTTTGAATTGAAATCTGCGAATTTGGCCGAAAGGTTCAGATCGATGCGAACGCTCCTGATGGTTAATAAATATTCCAGGGCAATCGGGAATGCGAGCCAGAGCGAATAGATAATTACGGTATGAATTCCGGTGGAACTACCCATGGGATGGATCACGGCTATAAAGATGCCGAGGAACATCAGCAGGCTGATCTCTTTATTTTTATTGGTGATGAAAATGGCGGCGGCGGACATTAAACAAATGCCGGTAAAGAAATAGATCATGATGATGTTGTCTATTTTCCCGGAAATGATCAGCGCCAGCATCAGCAGGAGCAGCAGGTACCTGGAAAACACAAGCTTCGTCAGTATGAACGGAAATTTTGTTTTGAGATAATTGGAAATGGGAACAAATATCAGTACAAATACAAAAAACAGGGTGGCGGCAATAAAAGAGAATTTATATTGCCAGTAGAGCAGTTTCAGCAGATTGGCAATGCCATAGTCGGCATCGGTGCCATCGCTGAGTTTTGTTTTTTGCCCCATGGCAAAAACGATCTTCAGCGAATTCACATATACCTTCAGGTGGCCCATCAGATGCATGACCAGTAAAACAAGACCCGTACAGGCCAGGAATCCGGCAATAAAAACCAGGCACTGTTTCAGTTGTTGTTTATATCCGGTGTGATAAAGGTATCCGTAATAAATTATTCCGGCCATGATGCCCAGGGCCAGTATGTTGGGAACCCGGTTAAAAACATTCAATGCAGCAAGGGCGCCACTGAAGAAAAGAGGTAATAACTTATGGTCGCGCAGGCCGGTAAAAAGGCAATAGGCCACCAGCAGATAAATAAGGGCAGAAAAATTATTATAATAAAATTCTTTGGGGTTATTATTGATGAAAAGGACCAGTATCAGTAAACTCAGTTGGAGATGTCCCTTGTTCAGATATTTTTTTAATAACTGATAAGCGATCAGCAGGGTGGAAGTGGAAACAAGAACGCCCAGGAGCCGTAAACCCCAAATACCCAAACCAGGGAATAGTTTCATATACAGGGCGCCAAACACGCCGGAAAGCCAGAACATAAAACTGTACTGCACGGAGTCCGGACTTTTAAAGATCAGCTGATAAAAGTTGGCATAGGATCCGGAGTCTCCCACATCAACACCCTGGAAAATAAAGGCGATCTGGTAAACAACCAGCAGGGAAAAGAACAGGATGCTGTTCATTTCCTTCAGTTGGAATACCGAAGCTTTGTTCAGGGGTTGGGGTAATGTATTTTTCATGCTCATCGCATTGATCAGGTCATATTTTTCTGATCGGTTGTTTTATATGGGTTTCTT
>DASRLM010000591.1:0-3561 GCA_035648455.1 Puia sp.
GATATCATAATAGGCCTGCATGGCCTCGTGCATATTGATCTGACCTTCATCATGAAAACATTCTTCAAATTTGAATTTTCCTCCGCGCACATTCCGGAAATGAACAAAATGAATCGCACCGCGTTTTCCAAATTCCCGCACCACCGTTGGAATATCTGCGCCCATCAAAGAGAAGTTTCCCTGGCACATGGTGATGCCATTGCTCGCACTGGGATAAATGTCCAGCATACGATTAAAATTTTCTACCGTGGTCATGATGCGGGAAATTCCCCGGATCTCGTCCACCTGCGGATCATCGGGATGCATGGCCAGCCTGATCCCGTATTTCTCGGCCTCGGGAACAACTGCTTTCAGGAAATATTCCAGGTTTGTCCAGAGCTTTTCTTTGGAGATGGGTCCATAATCCGTCAGGGATTGATCCTTTATCTGGTCATTGTCAAAGGCAGTCACCAGCGCCTCCCCGCGTCCCAGCCTGGCTTTGTCGGTCCGGTACCAGCCAATTACCGGCATCCAGTTGTAACAGATTATCCGGATGCCTGCCCTGGACAGGTTCTTCATCAGCGTGATGAAATTGGCGATTTCTTCATCTCTTCCTTCCAGACCGAGTTTGGTCTTTTCCCCGAGAGAAGGAGGTCCTTCCACTACGGTAAATTTCAATCCCTGTTTATTCCAGGCTTCTTTAACTGCCATGACCGATTCATAATCCCAGGCTTTGGCGCCGTCTGGTAATCCTGCCATCCGCGTATTGATTCCACCCACGGCGCCGAGCACATCCATCTGTCTGGCCAGGGCAATTCTGCTTGGTTCGATGCCCCAGAAATAGGCGAGGGACATTTGCATGCCCGAATCCCGGATGTTTTCAACAGGATCCGGAGCGGTAATTTTTTTGCTGCTTAATCTGCCAACTCCGGCCACTGCGGAGCTGCCGGCTGTGATCGCGGCGGCGATGGATGTGGTTTTTCGTATGAAGTCCCTCCGGTTTTCTTTCATAATCCAAATGCATTAATAACGGGTCCTAACTGAACGGCCTGTCGTGTGAACGTTTTTCATTCCATTCGGTTGTCGGCGCAAAAAAGCTGTTATCCTTTGGACTGAGATGTTTTTTTACTTCTTCTTCGTTCAATTCAATACCCAGGCCCGGAGCAGTCAGGGGCACATTGGCAAAGCCCTTGGTAATGAGTTGCCTGCCATCTGTGGTTTTGACCAGGCCTTCCCACCAGGGCAGGTCAATGGAATGATGTTCCAGTGCCAGGAAATTCTGAGTGGCGGCGGCGCAATGCACATTGGCCATAAACGAAACAGGCGTTCCGGCCTGATGCATGGCCATGGCAACGCCATGTTCTTCGGCATAGTCGCCGATCCTTTTTGTTTCAAGCAGTCCTCCGGAAGTAACCAGGTCAGGATGAACGATGTCCGTTGCATGAATATCAATCAGCGGCTTAAAGTTTTTCAGCAGATAAATATCTTCTCCGGTATTGGTGGGGGTATCCAGCGTATCGGTGATGGTTTTCCATTGATCCGGAAACTCCCAGGATACCAGGTCCTCCATCCAGGCCAGCCGGTATTTCTCCAGCGCCTTACCCAGGCGGATGCCGTTGTTTAAATCGAAGTGGCCAAAATGATCCGAAGACAGCGGAATATCATAGCCCACCATATTGCGCACCGTTTCCACGATGCGGGCAAATTCGGCCAGGCCCTTATCGGTAATCTGTATCTGGGTGAACGGGTGACGCGCATTTCCATACGACATGGGATTGCCCAGGTCACCATATTGCTGCAGATCACCTTTTGCATTTTCCCAGAACTTCGGATTCACCAGCGTTCCCGGAATTTTGGCGATCTCTTCAATACCTACATCCATTTTCAACCAGGTGAACCCCTGTTCTTCAGTGCGGTATTTTATGAGTTTCAGTTGCTCATCGGGAGAATTGGCTTCGGGAGTGTCTGCATAGATCCTGACCGTGTCCCGGTATCTTCCGCCCAGCAGTTGCCAGGCAGGCACATTGTACGCCTTGCCACACAGATCCCAGAGTGCTATCTCCACACCGCACACGCCTCCGGCCTGACGGGCAGGACCACCAAACTGCCTGATCGTTTTAAAAAGCATTTCCACATTGCACGGATTCTGGCCGAGGATCCGGCTCTTCAGCATCAGGGCATACCGCGGATCAGCGCCGTCCCGCACTTCACCCAAACCATAAATACCCTGGTTGGTATCGATGCGGATTATGGCCGTGCCGCCAAGCACCGTGGTGAGCGCATAACGCATGTCCGTAATTTTTAAATCGGAAGGACTGGAAGCGCGGTTAACCCGGGACATGGTTTGGGCCATGGTATCTTCAAAGGAAAGGCCCATCAGCCCCGCCAGGGAAACCCCGCCCAGGGCGGTTTTCCGCAGAAAGTGCCGCCGGTTGTGACCCGTAACAGGATCATGCAGTTCTTTTTGGATCGCATCCGCTTCCGCTTTTTCCATCTGTCTGTTTCCTTCCTTTATTTTTTTTAAAATATTATTCATGTGCTGAAAATTTTAATAGTATTTGTAAAAATGCCCGGTTAGTTAATAATTACGGGTCTTCAGATATTCGTCCAGTTCCTTCTGGCTCATGGGCAACTTGCCCGGATAACTTTTTAACCAGTTTAAAAAATCCTTTTTCACTGCCTCCGTCCACTCGCTGTCTATTTGCCCGGCGAGGTATTTTTTCTCGCGCAAACGCTGATGACCGAATTCATCACGCAGGGCAGTCACTTCCGAGGTAATCACCAGTTCCTCAACCAGTGCGGCGGGAATAAAAATAGTTCCGTATTTATTGGCGAGCACAACATCTCCGGGCAATACCACGGCGCGGCCGATGCGGATGGGCGCATTGATGCTGGTCAGCATCATTTGCTGAATGTAGGAGGGATCCTGCCCCTTGATCCAGCCGTTAAACCCTTTGATCTCCGTGAGACCGGCCTGATCCCGGACGGATCCATAGAATACAACCCCTCTTTGCGACCTGGCATAAATCGAATTACCCAGGTTGTCACCGATCAATGTTCCGTCTGCCATTTTCCCATATCCGTCCGCGACATACACATCGCCCGGAATCAGCACATCGATAGGCCAGGAGTTGGTGCCTCCCTGCGGATTCCTGTTTTCCAGTTTGCCCTCTTCCTTCACAACGCTGATCAGATCCGGTCTCGAAGGCATATACTGCGCCGTCACCACCCTCCCGGTCATCACGCTATCCGGCTGAATCACGATCCAATTACCTTCATACTGGTTCTGATACCCCTTATTTTTCAAAACACCCCAGGCGTCTTCCATGGAAACCGATTTAAGCCTTTCCAGGATAGCATCGGCCACTTTCGGTCTTCCGTCGGGAAACCGTTCGCCTTTCCAGTCCCCGGTTAAGGTTTTAATGTATTCCGGCGATGAACCCACGCGCTGAGCGCGGGTTAAGAAAAAACCCGATAATAAAACAATCGTCAACGCTAATTTTTTATTCATAATGCATGGCTTATCTTCTACTAAATTAAAAGAATTTACACTTCGTTTGTTTGAATAGGGATAATTATCCG
>DASRLM010000592.1:0-3014 GCA_035648455.1 Puia sp.
TGCCCCCGCAGATTTGAAAGCGACCCCTGTTGCAGCGGCCATCATTACGGATAAAAAAGTAGACAGGAGTTCCATTACGGCATCCGGTGCCAATGGAAAAATTGTAAAACACGATGTGCTCGAAGCGCTGAGTAATCCGGGCCGGCTACCGGGTAAACCATTATTCGGCCGCGAAACCCGCCGGGAGAAAATGAGCAACCTGCGGAAAACCGTTTCGCGCAGATTGGTAGAAGCAAAAAATACAACGGCCATGCTCACCACTTTTAATGAAGTGGACATGAGCCAGGTGATGGCCCTGCGCACCAAATACAAAGAGAAATTTAAAGAGAAACATGGGGTGAACCTGGGCTTTATGAGCTTTTTCACCAAGGCGGTATGTTTTGCCTTGCAGGAATGGCCCTCCGTAAATGCCTATATCGATGGGGATGAACTGCTCTATCACGAATACTGCGATATTTCCATTGCCGTATCCGCACCCAAGGGATTGGTGGTGCCCGTGATCCGGAATGCCGAGAGTCTGAGCATGGCGGAGATTGAAAAGAAAGTGGTGGAACTTGCCGGAAAGGCGCGCGATAATAAACTGACCATGGAAGAAATGCAGGGCGGTACATTCACCATTACCAATGGCGGAGTATTTGGCTCCATGATGTCCACACCCATCATCAATATTCCCCAGTCTGCCATCCTCGGCATGCACAAGATAGAAGAAAGGGCCGTTGTGCTGCAAGGTCAGATCGTGGCCAGACCGATGATGTATCTGGCGGTCAGCTATGATCACCGCATCATCGACGGAAGAGAATCCGTGAGCTTTCTGGTCCGTGTTAAGGAACTGCTGGAGAATCCTGAATTGTTGTTATTCGGTAGAGATCCGGTAAAGACCCTGCTCGAACTTTGATTTTCTTCACCTGCCGGACATCCCTGAAGTGTTTACATGAAATTTGATAATCTGCTTCGTTACGCCGTGCGGATAACAGATGCCTATTCGGGCGACAAACCCCTGCACATCTGGTTCAAGGAATTTTTCCGCGCGAACCCGCAGATGGGTTCCCGCGACCGTAAGCTGGTGAGCGAAATGCTGTATTGCTTTTACCGTCTGGGGCATTCGCTGAAAAGTATTCCGGCGCCGGAACGCATCCTTTGCGGATTGTTCCTTTGTAACGGAGAGCCAACCGAATCCATGCAATATCTGCTTCCGCAATGGCACGGGGCCATGGGGAGACCGGTAGCCGAAAAGATCCGCATCCTGCAGGAAAAATACCCTGATTTTTCCGCCGCACAGATTTTTCCCTGGCAGGACAGGCTGAGTGCGGGTATTGACCATCAGCAGTTCTGTTTGTCGTTCTTAAAAAAGCCGGACCTTTTTATCCGTGTTCGTGCCGGCAGGGAACGGATCGTGGCTGAAAAACTCAATAAATCAAAATTTGTTTTCAGGGCATGGGAAACCACGGAACAGTTACTTTTTAAAACCTATTCCTTTCTCAATGGAATCCGGCTGGAGGGCGTGATTGATCTGAACCGGGATGCCGTTATACAGGATTTAAGTTCCCAGAAAACCGGGCGTTTCCTGAAGATGTCGGCGTTAGATCCGGAAAAAATCATCCGCGCCTGGGATTGTTGTGCGGCCAGCGGCGGCAAGTCGATCCTGCTCGCGGACCTTTATCCCACCCTCGATCTAACTGCAACGGATATACGAAAAACGATACTGGAGAACCTGCGGATCCGTTTTGCAGAAGCAGGCATCAAGCGGTACCAGGCCTACCCGGTGGATCTGACTGTGGAAAAGGAACTTCCGGAACAATCGTTTGACCTGATTGTGGCGGACCTGCCCTGTACGGGGAGCGGCACCTGGAGCCGCACACCGGAGTCGCTGTATTTTTTTGATCCGCGCAGCATCGACAGTTACAGGGACCGCCAGCAGAAAATGCTTTCGCACATTGTCCGCTGTTTAAAGCCGGGCGGACTGTTAGTTTACATTACCTGTTCGGTTTTTGCAGCAGAAAATGAAGAGATGCTGAACCATTTGCAGGCGGCCGGCAAATTTCAGAACATGGGACAGGAAATGATTTCCGGTTATACCGAACGCGCAGATTCCCTTTTTGCGGCCGCCTTTAAAAAATAATGGGTTTAGTTATGGCTCACCATGCTGAAGGTGAGGCCGTATCCGATGGTGGCGCCCGCCGGATTGCTGGCATTGGGCGATTGGTATTCTGAATGGAAGAATTTTCTGTAAACAGGGCCAATGCCTTTACCATAAATTTCCTGGCTGTAGGTAGTCTGTGTGTACGTGCCTGCGTTACCGGAAGTTTCATCTGCTTCGTTTACGGTAACGGTAACGGGTACGGTGCCTCCCGCTACATCGTAGGGCTGGCCGGTATTGGCATAGGTATAATTCCAGCCATCCATATATGGGACCTGCGAAGTATCGGACTTGGTATCAATATATGCGTTGCCGAGCCAGGAGAGGTAATCCTGGACCGGTGTTATTAGTTTGATGATGCGGAGATTGTTTTCCACCACTTCAACCGAATTACGGGTTGGTGTTACCAGGTAGGCAATGGACGGCATCCAGGGCGATACACCCAGGGTGTCGCTTAAATAACGGATGATCCGGAAACCGGGGCGCCCGAGATTGTCCGAAAGCGTATCATCCACCACTTCTTTGGCGAGGTAGCTGATCACGGTATCCGATGATCCGACATTAATGAATTTGACGGAATCCATCCGGTAGATGATGTAATTACCCACCTGAAGGGGATAATAATCCGCCGGGGTATCTGTTATGAGGGGGTTTTTTTTATTGCAGCCGGAAAAGGTCATTATCAACAGGGCGGTCAGAATAGCAGGTCCGGGTTTCAGTTTCATCTGGGAAAATAATAACAAAAGATAACGGATCCTTTCCGGATTTATTGCCCTGGAACAGTTGATTTTTTAAGGTTTATGCCGGAAGATCTGCAGGAAATACGCCTATCTTTGGTTGAATTGAATTGAAAACCTTGCCAGCAGTTATATACTAC
>DASRLM010000593.1:0-3633 GCA_035648455.1 Puia sp.
GAAGGAATATGATTTAAAATCCATGGATTTGGCGACGCAGTTCATAGATAATTTTAAAAAATATGAGAAAGATACACCCGTGGAAATAAGGAGGGGAGCTCCGGGATTTTAAATAATTATGAAAATACCCTTTTTAATAAAAATAATTCACCATCTTGGAAGCCGATTACACTTCATCTAACGACCTCTAACATTGTTTGCTAAATAAAGTTGACGGATGTCGGTTGATACCATCAACGGTCAACCGTCATCCGTCAACTTTTAAAACAGCCCGTATAACTGGGCATCGATCCGGCTGATGATCTCTCCCAGGTGTTCCTCATTTTCCGGAAACTTGTTTTTATCCACATTGATCACCAATAACCCGCCTTCTTTGTACCCGTCAATCCATTTATTATATAAATCGTTTAACCGTTTGAGATAATCCAGGCGGATATTCTCTTCGTACTCCCGACCCCTTTTCTGGATCTGACCCACCAGGGTCGGAACCGAGGCCTGCAAATAGATCAGCAGATCCGGTGGCTGAACCATCCTTTTCAGGGTTTGAAAGAACTGGAAATAATTATTGTAATCGCGTTTGCTCATCAGCCCCATATCGTGCAGGTTCGGCGCAAAAATATGGGCGTCTTCATAGATCGTGCGATCCTGGATCACGGTCTCCGTGCCACTGTAAATTTCCAGCAACTGGTTCAGGCGTCCGTTCAGAAAATGAATTTGAAGATTAAAGCTCCACCGGGGCATATCGTCATAGAAATCATTCAGGTAAGGATTGTGATCGGCATCTTCAAACTGGGGTATCCACTTGTAATGTTTGCTCAGCAATTCGGTAAGGGTGGTCTTTCCTGCACCGATATTACCGGCCACGGCGATATGCTTTGGTTTCTTCGTTTTTGCCATTCCTAAAAGTAAAGTCTTATGATGGAAATATAAAAAAGAATCGTTTTACCATTGTGGGTATTAAAACCCCATGGCTTCCCGCACTTTAAGCAGGGTGGCTGCCGCACTTTTTCTTGCTTTTATTGCTCCTTCCAGCAAAATTTCCTCAATCAGTGCGGGGTTCTGTTGCAGGTTTTGCGCTTTTTCCCTCAGCGGCCGCACGAAACGGACCATGTCCTCAGCCAGTTGTTTTTTCATGTCCCCATACCGTATGCGGCACTGGTTAAAATCGTTCTCAAATTTTTCCACTGTACCCGGCTCACCCACCAGGCTGAGCAGCGTGAACAGCCCCTGGATATAATCCGGTTTTTGCATATTTACTTCCGCGGGTCCCTGATCTGTTTTTGCTTTCATGATCTTTTTCGTGATCATCGCATCGTCATCATTCAGATAGATGGTATTCATCGGGTTCTCACTCTTGCTCATTTTTCCCGTTCCGTTCAGGTTGAGAATCTTCAATAGTTCCCCGCCATAACTAAACGCGGCAGGAAGGGGAAATACATTGCCGTACCGGAAGTTAAACCGTTCCGCAAAATTGCGGGTCATTTCGATGTGTTGTTCCTGATCCTTTCCCACGGGCACTTTCACGGCACGGTGAATCAGGATATCGGCAGCCTGCAGAACAGGGTAAGTGAGCAGGCCGGCGTTGATATTTTCCGGCTGTTGACGGACCTTATCCTTGAAAGTGGCCGTTTTTTCCAGTTCACCACGATAGGCCAGCATGTTCAGATACAGATAGAGCTCCGCAATTTCCGGAATATCGCTCTGGGCATAGATCACGCAGCACCCGGGATCCAGTCCCCCCGCAACCAGTTCGGAGACCAGTCTCCGGATATTGGATTTCAGTTCCCTGGTATCGGCATGTGTGGTTAAGCTGTGCCAGTCCGCAATAAAAAAATAACAATCATATTCATATTGCATACGGGCCCCGTTTCTCAGGGCACCGTAATAATTGCCCAGGTGCAGAAAGCCCGTCGGCCGGATTCCGCTCAGTACAATTTCTTTCTTTTTTTCCATGAGGAAGACGAAGATAATAAATGTGGGCATTTTGGCGTCTCCGGGCTTTAAGGTGGATGGTATATATGGTGGATGGTGGATGGACTTCAATTGTAAATTCGCACCTGGAATCCATCTACCATCCACCATATACCATATACAGCGTTAAACCATTCTCAGAATTCACCAATTTCTCCCCGAATCCGTTATTTTTGTCCGTAATCGCTTTTCATGGAAGTAAACGACGCCCTTATTGAGCATTTATGTAAACTGGCCAACCTGGAATTTGATGAAACCGGAAAGCAGGAAATTAAAAAGGATCTGGAAAAGATGATCGGTTTCGTGGAGCAATTGAATGCGATGGATGTTTCCGGGGTGGAACCTTTATTGTATATGGGAGAAGAAACGAATGTTCTCCGGGAAGACATTTTAGAAATGCCTCTGAACCGTTCAGAAGCATTGAAAAATGCGCCGCTGGCAGATGATCAATATTTCAAGGTGCCCAGGGTAGTGAAAAATTCTTCGGCCTGACCGGAGTTAAACAGTATAACCATTCTATGAGCGCAAACATGATCATTCTGCTGGACAGGATTAAAAAAAGTTATTTCATGGGTAAGCAGGCCGTTCCGGTATTGAAAGGAATCAGCCTGGAAATAATGAAAAACGAATACGTTGCCCTGATGGGCCCCTCCGGTTCCGGCAAGAGTACACTCATGAATATCCTGGGATGTCTGGACTCACCTACGGAAGGGAAATACATACTGAGCGGACATGATGTAAGCGAGATGGCCGATGATGATCTGGCCGACGTGCGTAACAAAGAAATCGGATTTGTATTTCAGCAGTTTAATTTATTACCCAGGCTCACGGCCGCAGAGAATGTTGCCCTTCCGCTCGTATACGCGGGTGTCGCTAAAAAAACCCGGATGGAAATGGCGATGGAAGTGCTTGAAAAAGTGAGTCTGACGGATAGAAGCCATCATAAACCCAATGAATTGTCCGGTGGCCAGTGCCAGCGCGTGGCCATAGCCAGGGCGCTGGTGAATAATCCCTCCCTTATCCTGGCGGATGAACCCACGGGTAACCTCGATTCCAAAACTTCCGTTGAGATCATGGAAATATTCAACAAGATCCAGGCCGCAGGAAATACCGTAGTGCTTGTGACGCATGAAGAAGATATTTCGAAATATGCACACCGGGTAGTGCGGCTGAAAGACGGCGTTATTGAAACGGATAAAAAAAGGGAAGGAATATATGAGCCAGCCCTGTAATTTTCTTTTGCATCATGTCGCGCAAAATTTATACAAAAACGGGAGATGCGGGCAAAACCAGTCTGCTCGGTGGAACCAAGGTTTCTAAAAGTCACATCCGCATTCAGGCATACGGCGATGTGGATGAGCTGAATTCCTTTATCGGCCTCCTGGGTGATCAGTACCCGGAAGAAGCCGGTCGCCTGATGTTAAAGGAAATCCAGGATCGTCTCTTCACCATTGGTTCTGCCCTGGCCTGCGATCCGAAAAAAGAAATTGCATTAAAAATCCCCGACCTGCTGGAAGAAGACGTGCTGCTGCTGGAAAAAGAAATTGACCGGATGAGTTCCCTGTTGCCTCCCATGAAATCTTTTATCCTTCCCGGAGGTCATATAGTGGTTTCAACGGCGCATATCTGCCGTTGCGTGTGCCGGCGCGCGGAACGGGTTAC
>DASRLM010000594.1:0-2693 GCA_035648455.1 Puia sp.
GTCTGTGATCATGGGCTGAAAGCCCAGCTTTTTTGTTATGCCTGCAATGCTAAGAACGGACTCCCTGTCATTGCCAGCTATGACCATCTCCGTTGTATTTAGGTCATTTAAGGCGACTACCACTTTCGCATTAGGCAATAACTGTTGCCATTCCCTCGCTGCAGAGACGGGGGAAAGGTTGTTGTATTCATTTTTTAAAATGCCGAACACTATTTTCTGCGTGGAAACCTCCCTTATTTTATCTGCCACCTCTTGAATTGAAGCGTGGGGAACATCCACTATAATAAGGTCTGCTTCCCAGCAGCCGTCTTTTAAACAGGAGATCAGCTCTATATCTGCTCCGGGGCTAAGCAGCAGGATCTGCCGGGACAGATTATCCAGCCCGCCTTCGTCTTCCGACAATAAAAGCAGGCGATAAAGATTAAGCTGAATAAGACCCAGGGCAAAAACGGATCCCGTTTTTCCTTCTGCACCCACAATGGCTATTGTTTGTTTTACCATTACGCTTTATTTGAAACACAAAGCTAACGGTGGACAGGCCCTGCATCCCTTGCGATGGGGTAATAAATAGCCTTGATCTATATCAATGATATTATTTGCGCGCAGCAATCTGGCTCCGGACGCGGCTCAGGGTTTCAGGCGTTATGCCCAGGTAAGAGGCCACCATGTGCTGGGGTACACGCTGGAGGCAATCCGGGTAAGTTTGCATGAGTTTGATGTATTTCTGCTCGGCGGTTTCACTTAAAGTGCCCATCAGTCTCCTTTGCGTTACGATGAGATTATTCTGAATCAGAATGCGGAAATACCGCTCAAAAGCGGGAATTTTTTCGAGCAGAACATCCCAGGAAGGTTTTGTGATTAACAGCAGTTCGCAATCTTCCAGCGCCTCGATGTTATATTGGGAAGGTTCATGGGTCAGAAAACTATACAGGTCGCTCAGCCACCAGCCTTCCGGCGAAAACTGCAGAATGTGCTCATTGCCTTTCTCATCAACGGAATATGTGCGCAGGATTCCTTTTTCAACAAATGCGGTGTATTTGCAAACATCGCCGTCCTGGAGCAGGTATTGTCTTCTTCTCAATTTCTTCGGCAGGTACAGGGTTTTGCAGAAGTTGAATTCTTCGTCTGTTATGGATATGATTTCACTGATCTTTTGGTAAAGTAGCTCGTACATGGGTAAAAGTGAAGTGGAACTGGGGTTAAAATTAAGGACTTATTTTGGACTGAAGACAGTCTGGGATTTTTGGCTAAACGATTAAGCATTATATTTATGGCCATTTTAGGATGCTGTTTTGGAATGCTAAATAAAATCAGGTTATGGGCAGGTTTTTCAGAATAACAGGTTTCGTCGCGGCGCTTCTTTTTTACACTTGTATGCAAACGGCCAAAGCACAGCAGGCCATTGATCCGTCTCATTTTATTCCGGTTGAAAAAAAACTTTCTGCGGAATGGAATAAAGCGCTCTGGAGCAGTGAACAAAAAGTATATAAAGGGGATGAGTTATCAAGCATCGGCATGCCTTGCGGAGGGATTGCGGCAGGTCAGTTGTATGTTCGGGGAGATGGTACCCTGGCAAATTGGTGGATATCCAACAATGCTTATAACACAGGATATGGTAAGGATTCCCTGATGAATTTTCAAACGGCATTGGGTCCGTGGAAAGTCTGTTATCAGCGGTTTACTCCGCCCAGTTATATAGATCAGGGATTTTCCATTTCGGTCAGGCAGGGGAACAAGAAGACGGTCCGCCAATTGAATAAGCAGGGATTTGATGATATTTCCTTTATCGGTGAATATCCGATTGCCACGATCCGGTATGCCTCCAGATCAAATCCTTTACCGGTAAAAATCAACATGGAAGTATTTTCTCCATTCATCCCGCTGAACGCAAAAGAATCGGCTACTCCCGGAACCGTTTTGAAATTTACGGTAACCAATCAATCCGCATCATCCATGGAGGTTTCCCTTAAGGGCTGGTTGCAAAATATGGTCTGTCTTGACCTGAAAGACAGGATCCGGGCAAACAACCGTAACCGGGTGCAGAAGGGGAAGGGAATTTCGGGCGTTTTTATGGATGTGGTTAAACCTTCTTCAGATCTTGCGGACACCGGATTTTTCCCGCAAACTCATCCCTACGCCGGAAATATTTCTTTAAGTGTTTTATCCGGCCAGGCGGAGGTGGATGCCGATTACAACAGGGAAACTACCCACCGGCCCAGCCTAACAGCCGAAAAAAGGGTCGGAGAAAAACTGATCGGATCAGCAGGATCTTCTTTTTCCCTGAAACCGGGGGAAACCAGGGAACTCACGTTCCTGCTCACCTGGTATTTTCCAAACCGGCCTTCCTATTATTATGGCAGTGACCTGACGAATATCATTCCCAACGACTGGAATGAAGCGCTTCCGGTGAAAGGAACAACCATTCTGGGCAACATGTATGCCAACTGGTTCAGCAGCTCGTCGGATGTGGCCGGCTGGCTGCAGCAGAACCTGGTTCGTCTGTCTGCCCAAACGCATTTATTTCACGATACCTGGTATAAAAATACGACGCTCCCATACTGGCTGGCACAACGGATACTGATGCCGGTTTCCACCCTGGCCACGGAAACCTGCCAGTGGTGGGCCAGTGATAAATTCTGGGCCTGGGAGGGCGTGGGTTCCTGTGTGGGGACCTGCACCCATGTCTGGAATTA
>DASRLM010000595.1:0-2146 GCA_035648455.1 Puia sp.
TAATAACCCGGTCTGTATTCAGGGAAACGGGCGCCTGCACCGGCTTGTGCTGTGCCCGGAAGAATATCATTCCCGCAATGGCAATGACCGAGGCCGCTACAGCATATTTTACCCAACCGGAAATACCGGGCAGCCGGGATCTTTTTGCTGCCTTTGTCTGTACATGCCTACTGATCTCTTCCCAGGCAGTACGGGTAATGTTCTTATCCAGTCCACCAACCAGAGACCGCTCATTGTTGTAAACCGACAGAACAATCTTTTTTGCGCCCTGCAGAATTTGTTTCCGTACAGGATCCTGCTGCTGCCAGACTTCCCAGTATGCATTGGATTGTTTGTCCGGTGAAATTACCCAACGGATAAAATCATCATCCTGGAGCAAAGCTGCCATTTCAGTTGCTGAGTTCTGCATAGCTGTAACAGGCCATTTTCCTGTTAAGTATCCAAACCCACTGCGGGATACTCAGTTTGCCCCGACTTTTTTTCAAAAAAGTTTATGCGGTCTGCAGGAACCACAGGAACAGGATGGCGGACAGGTTAAAATGCTGCCTGAGCGTAAGTAAGGCCCGGTGAAGAATATTGGTGGCCGACTGATAATGAACCCCCATGATCTCCGCGATCTGGTCATTCGTAAATCCATGATAGAACTTCAGGGTGACGGCCTCCTGCTGCCGCAGGGAAAGTTCTTTTACGGCCGAGCTGAGTTTTTGAATGGTTATCGTTTCTTCCTCCTGCCGGAGTATGGCTGTTTCTGCTGAAACATCGTCTGACAAAAGATCGGAAAGAGTATCCTCTGCACAATACAGGATGGTCTGCTTTCCGCTTTTTATCAGTTTATAGCGGATCGCTTTAAAGAGATAGGCATTTACATATTTTACCGGTGGCAGGTTTTCCTTCGACCGCCACAATTCTATAAAAAGATCCTGGATGGCATCCTTCACCAGGTGTTCGACTCTGGAAATCCGGTAGCCATAAGCAGCAAGGGAAAAAGCATATTGATCGTACAGGCGCGAAAACGCCTCAGCATCTCCCCGCCGGAATCGATCCCATAATGCAGATTCTACGCTCTGGTTGTATTTAATTTCAACGCGCTGGTCCATGCTTTGTTTCTAAACCATTAAAATACCAGAAAGCCTCAGGAACCGAACCCGTGTTGCCCGAAGACCCCGCGCTAAAGTAGAACATTTTGAACTGTTCTGTGGCGGCAGGGCACCAGGAAGGAATGCCAAATAAAGAAAAAGCAGACAAATGGACGCGATATCCATCTTGTCTGCCTTTCTGCCGAAGGAGGTTTCGAGCAGATTCGAACTGCTGTAGAAGCTTTTGCAGAGCTCTGCCTAGCCACTCGGCCACGAAACCTAATGAGGTTGGGCAAAAGTAGTATATTCGGATTAATTTGCCTAACCTGCAAATCCATTATGCAGCCCATTGAAGAAAGCGAACTGATCCTGAATTCCAGAAACGCTATTTACCATCTTAACCTGCTACCGGATGAACTTGCCCATAAAATTTTTTTGGTGGGCGATCCGGGTCGCGTGCCACAGGTCAGCAAACATTTTGACCGGATCGAAATCAAACAACAACACCGGGAATTCATTTCCCATACAGGATATATCGGCTCCGAAAGATATTCGGTGATCTCTACAGGCATTGGAACCGATAATATTGATATCGTGATGAATGAGCTGGATGCCCTGGTTAATATCGATTTCAGCAGCAGAACGATTAAACCCCGGCTGACCTGTTTGCAGATCATACGAATTGGCACTTCCGGATCACTCCAAAAAGAAATCCCGGTAGACAGCCTGGTGGCATCCAGTCACGGACTGGGCATAGACAACCTGCTGAATTTTTACCGCATGGAACCCCGGGGAGCGGAACAGGAGATCCTGCAGGCTTTCATCACCCATACACAAATGCAGCAGCGATTTGCCCATCCTACCATCACCAGTGCTTCCACTTTCCTGTTAAAACATTTTACCGATGGTTATTTCCATGGCATAACCGTAACCTGTCCGGGTTTTTATGGACCTCAGGGAAGAATACTAAGGCTTGGACTCAGCCAGCCCGAACTGATTGAAAGGCTTGGCTCGTTTGCATTCGGTCCCTATCGCGTGAGCAATTTTGAAATGGAAACATCGGCTATTTA
>DASRLM010000596.1:0-2195 GCA_035648455.1 Puia sp.
ACCACTTCCAATATATTCCAAACCATTGGCGGCCCGCAATCCAGCATTTACCGTCAGCAGCAGGATGGAAGCGGCACCAATGAATACATTACTGCCCAGTCGGATTATACCAATCCCCTCGGAGAAAAATCCAAACTGGAGGCCGGCGCCAGGATTGCAGCACGCAATGTGAGCAGCCTGAACAACAGCAGCATCATCAATAACGATGGAAAAGAAATTTTTCAACCCCTGGCTTCTTCTAATTATAATTACCACGACCGGGTGATTGCCGGATATTTAACCTATTCCAATACGCTGGGAAAATTCGGTTACCAGCTGGGACTCCGTGCAGAAAATTCAAATTATCACGGGTCCAGTATTTATGCCATCAAAGACAGCCTGAGTACAAATGACCTGAAAGATACGCTGGGGAAATTCAGCAATAATTACCCGGTCAGTCTTTTTCCCAGCCTTTATTTATCGTATAAACTAAGCGATAACGATGAGCTGCAACTGAATTATACCCGCCGGGTTGACCGCCCGAATTTCTTCCAGCTTTTCCCCTACACTGATTACTCTGACTCCCTGAATCTGAACAAGGGAAATCCGAACCTCAGGCCCCAGTTCACAAATTCTGTGGAACTCAATTATTCCAAGACCTATAATGGCAACAACAGTTTTCTGGCCTCCGTATACTATAAATATACCACCGACCTCATAACCCGGTACCAGACCAAAGAAATCAACCCCATTACAGACTCCATGGTGCTGATCAATACCTTTATCAATGCCAGCGCCAGTTATGTGGGCGGACTTGAACTGATTGGCAGAAATGCCATTACACCCTGGTGGGATCTGACCAGCAACCTCAACATATTCAGTTCCAAAATATTCACCAACGATTCCATTGAAACGGCACCCGCCAACTACAGCTGGTTTGCCAAACTCAATAGCACATTTAAAATGAACAAGCATTTCACCCTGCAGATTACCGGGGATTATACCTCCAAAACAGTTCTTCCGCCCGGTGGATCTTCCAGTCAGGGTGGCCGGGGATGGGGTCCCACGGTCAGTGGAAATGCCCAGGGATATTCGAAACCAACGGGAGGCGTGGATGCTTCTGTGAAATATGAATTCCTCAAAAACAAAGCGGCCAGCATCACCCTCAGCATAAGTGACATACTCAAAACCCGGAAGTATGACGTGTTTGTGAATTCCGCTTATTCCACCCAGGAATCCTATCGCATTCGGGACCCGCAGTTTGTCAGGATCCAGTTCAATTACCGGTTTGGAAAATTTGACACGGCATTGTTCAAACGGAAAAATCTGAAAGGAGATCAGGATTCACAGCAAAATGGACCAGAAGGCTCTATGAATTAATGAGTTCCGGATGGTTTCACCCAACACTTGCCGCTGTATCAATTTTTTACTTTCGCTGTTATACTGTAAAATTGCACGCCTGCGGGCCTGTAAAACGCATTATTTAAGAGTATGGCGAAGAATTTATTGATCGTGGAATCACCGGCTAAGGCGAAGACGATAGAAAAAATTTTAGGGGAAGATTTTGAGGTTAAAAGCTGTTATGGTCATATCCGCGACCTGGAGAAACAGGATATGGGGATAGACATAAAGAATAACTACAAGCCCAGTTATATTGTTCCGGAAGAAAAGCAGAAGGTAGTCAAAGAGTTAAAAAGCCTGGCTAAGAAATCGGGTGAAGTATGGCTGGCAACGGATGAGGACCGGGAGGGGGAAGCCATCAGCTGGCATCTTTGCGAAGTGCTTGGCCTTGACCCAAAAACCACCAAACGGATTGTTTTTCACGAGATTACCAAACCTGCTATCCTGTCTGCCGTTCAGAAACCCAGAACGGTGGATATGAACCTGGTATATGCCCAGCAGGCGCGCCGTATCCTGGACCGCATTGTGGGATTTGAGCTGAGCCCGGTACTCTGGCGGAAAATGAGCATGAAGAACAACCTGAGCGCGGGAAGGGTGCAAAGCGTGGCTGTTCGCATCATTGCGGAGAGAGAAAGGGAGATCAACGCTTTTACGCCGGTCAGCACTTTTAAAATAGAAGCTTCTTTTACCTCAAAAGATATTTCCGGCAAAAACGTGGTTTTTAAGGCCGAAGGCAAAAAGTTCTCCCAGGAAACCGGCGCACAGGAATTCCTGAACAGCTGTATCCATGCAAAGTATTCCGTTACTGATATCCA
>DASRLM010000597.1:0-5982 GCA_035648455.1 Puia sp.
AGGTAACAGTTGTTTCATATTCATGGTTTCGGTTGTGCCATTCCGGCCTTGGCGAAATTCCAGACCAGGGTTAGCATCAGGTATCTTTGAATGGTGGTATTCGTGTTTTGGGAAATATAGTTGCTGTTGACGATCCGGTTGAATCCGATATTCTGGTCCAGGATGTCATTGGCCTGTAATTTCAGCAGCAGGTTTTCTTTTTTGAAGAATTTTTTGCCAAACCAGGCATTCCAGAAAATCGTATTATTATTGGTATCAAACACAGAGGTTTTTTGCCGGAGATTAACCGAACAGTCCGAATGCACCTGAAATTTCAGTGGTAAAAATACATCTCCTTCCGCCGTAATATTAAAGGTCCAGTATTTTGTGGTGAGCGATTCCTGGATGGATGAAACGCTGGCGGTATGTTCGGCTGTGGGAGAGAGGCTGAACTCGTATTTTTTTTCTTTTGCTTTATACAACCGCAGGCTGAAGGAATAGGTTTTCGACGTGGTTTGGTTTATCTCATTGTTGATGATGTTCTCGTTCCGGTTGATACTGAGACCGGAGCTCATGTCTATTTTCAGTTCAGGTTTTTTAATTTTAAAGCCGTAATTCAAATTGCCATACAAGGAGTAGTTGCCATTCACGTTAATGGATTGATATATCCTCCTTCCCAGGCTGTCCACAAAATCTTTGGAACTGATGGCATTGGAAGTGGTACTGCCATAAGCATACACATACATATTGCTTTCACTAAGTGGTTTGAAAGTATAATATTGCATGGAAAAGTTATTGCTAAATGCTGGTTTCAATAAGGGATTGCCAATGTATACGTTCAAAGGATCCTGATTGTTTGCCAGCGGTTGTAATTGCTCAATGCCGGGTTGTTGGGTTCTCCCGTTATACTGGAAGGATAAGCTTTTTTCCTGGGAGAATTTATATGAGATGCTGCCCTGCGGATACCAGTTTACAAAATGTCTTTTCACCGTGGTGCCACTGTCCAGGTTTTGCTGGTTGAAACTGGTAAAACCTATATCCGATCCCAGATTGAAATGCAGTTTGCGTCCGGCCAGGTTATATAAAAGCCCGGTTTTTTGCGTAAGCAGGGAGAAATGATAGTCATTGCTGTATGTACTGTCTATGGCATCATATTTTCCGCCGGAGGATTTATTAAAAGAATTGCGGTCAGACTGATTGTTCCCTCCTGAAAGTCCGTAGTTGACGGCCAGCGTGGATATGGCGGACAAAGGTTCTGTATACGCCAGTCTGGAATCAAGGGTTAAGGTTTTGTTTCTGAAAGTTTTGAACTGGTCAATCAGTTGTTCCGGCTGCAGACTGTCTTTATAGAATTTTGTATCCGAGTTCAGGTATCCCGAACTGTTATCGCTCTGATACTCCTCTTTGAAATTAAACGAAAGGGTTCTTCCTTTTTTATGAAACCGTTTCCGCCAGAGCAGGTTGGTATTTAATTTTTCCGGATCGCCCACCGTATTTACCTGACGCTTATTCCTGTTCACCAGGCTGCTGTCTTCGGCCAGGTATTCGCTCGTATAAAAACTTTGTGTCTTTTTGTGATCTTTGCTGGCATCCACGTTGATTTTCAGGGTAGAGGTTGAATCCAGGGTAACTTCAAAAATGCCCGATGCCTTATTCCGAAGGATGTGGTTGTGAAAAGATTCCGAGGTGTTGTTGTAGTACAGGGTATCGGGTAAGATAAATTGTGCCCGTGATGCATTTTGCCCGGTTACATCCAGATCCAGGATTTTGTAATTGAGGTTCACGGATTGTTTGTCCTGGTTCCATTTATCATTAAAATGCATGCCACCGGTTTTTACGATGGGTATTCCCTGACCATTATACTGGCCGCTCCAGGATTCCAGATCATCCCCTCCGTTTCCGTTGTAAGTGAAACCGTTGGTTTCATCATAATCGAAATTGCTGGCAAAGCTTTGACCATAACTGTTATTATCCTGCCAGTTCAGTCCTATGGTGCCGATATTGGACAGTATGCCATACCCGGAAAATTTCAGTTTCTTTTTAAAAAGGTTAAACATGAACTGGTTATTATAATAACCATGGGTGCCCAGACCGGCTTCCACTTTGCCGAAATATCCATTCTTTTTATTTTCTTTGAGCTGCAGGTTGATTGTTTTGGTTTTTTCGCCGTCGTCAATACCGGTGAAGGCAGCCTGATCGCTTTTCTTATCAAATACCTGCACCTTGTCTATCATATCCGCCCGCAGGTTCTGGGTAACCAGTGTCGGATCATCTCCGAAAAATTCCTCTCCGTCAACCAGCACTTTTTTTACCGCCTGACCCTGGGCCGTAATCTTCCCGTTTTTATCTATCTGAATGCCGGGCAGTCGTTTAAGCAATTCCTCCACCGTAGCGCCTTCCTGAACTTTGAAACTGTCGGCCTTGAATTCAAGCGTATCTCCCTTCACACGAATCGCGGCCATATTACCGTGAACCACTACCTCCTTCAGCAGCTGACTCTTTAGAATCATCGATATTTTGCCAAGGTTGGTTTCCGAGGAATCCTTCAGGTCCAGTTCCGTCACGTAATCCGCATAACCCGGATAGGAGATCTTGCAGATCAGTTTTCCGGCAGGCAGCCGGGAGAATGAAAATGACCCACGGGTATCAGCCCTTGCAAAAGAGATCAGAAATGAATCATTGCTCTGAAGGATCATGATGCTGCTCTGGAAAAGTGGGGTATGTTCGGCCGTGTCGGATACCAGCCCTTTTAAAAGGACGTGTTGGGCAAACAGTGGTTGGGTAACCACAAACAGGATGGCAAAAAGGGTTAATCTCATGAAGGGGCGGTCGTTTTGAGGGGAAGGCTGACTAAAAATACCGCATCTTCAATTCTTCCGCTGATTCCACTTGTTAGAATACTGTGAAAGATTGTTTCCCTAATGCACCTGCCAAATTAATCGTTAGTCTGCCGGATGCTGGAAAAGCAGGACCCGGGGGCTCCTGTTGCTGCAATAAAATAACCCGGGATATGGAAAAATTTGTAAATTGGTCTCTGCTGATGACAAGGGTCTGCAAACAGCGAAACTTTTCCCTTTACTCATTTAATACGCTCAGATTAATGAAAACCATGGAAGCATCGATTGGAAAACCGGTGCACAAATCAGATTCGAAGAAAATTATTTCTGCATTGCCCGAACGTCTGTATTCTCTGGATGCCCTCCGGGGTTTTGACATGTTTTGGATCATGGGCGCAGATGAACTATTTCGCGGAATTGCCAAAGCGACCGGTTCTCCGTTTTGGGGAGCCGTATCAGAACAGCTTGAACATCCAGCATGGAATGGGTTTCATTTTTATGACCTGATCTTTCCGCTTTTCCTGTTCATGGCCGGAGTGTCTACACCTTATTCCATCGGAAAGCAACTGGAAAAGGGGAAAAGCCGGCAACAACTGCTTTCCCGCGTGATCCGTAGGGGGCTCATCCTGGTATTGCTGGGCATTGTTTATAATAACGGTCTTGAGCTGCGTCCTATTTCCGATATCCGTTTTGGCAGCGTATTGGGCAGGATCGGATTGGGCTATATGTTTGCGAATATCATTTTTCTGTATACCAAAGAAAGGGCCCAGATGATTTGGTTCTGGGGAATCATCATCGGTTACTGGCTACTGTTGAAGTTCACATCCGCACCCGGATTTCCCATGGGTGACCTGACCATGCAGGGAAATTTTGCTTCTTATATTGACCGCTCGATACTCCCTGGAAAATTGTATCTGGGCATTCATGATCCCGAAGGCCTAGTATCCACCATACCGGCCATCAGTACGGCGCTGCTGGGTATCCTGGCAGGAAACTTGCTAAAAAATGGTACCATGACCAGCCGCAAAAAGGCACTCTGGCTGGCGGGAACCGGCGTAGTTTTCCTGGTGATTGCGCAGATCTGGAACCTGGATTTCCCCATCAATAAAAACCTGTGGACCAGTTCCTTTGTAATGCAGGTGGGCGGGATCAGTCTCCTGTTGTTATCTCTGTTCTATTATGTGATTGATATCCTTGGCCACAAAAAATGGGCCTTCTTCTTTAAGGTCATCGGAATGAATTCCATCCTGATATACATTTCCGGTCATTTTATCAACTGGGAATACACGACAAATGGTTTTTTTCAATGGCTTGGACAACTGGTGGGAGATCCGTATAATATTGTCGTGATGGCAGCCTGTTATATTTTCATTAAGTGGCTGTTCCTGTATTTCATGTATAAGAAGAGGATTTTCTTAAGGGTTTGAGGATGCGGAATTAAAAAATAAAACGGGCGCTCCCGTGCTGATTTTTAATTATTTCATAGCTCGTCCAAATATTTACCCAGCTTTCCCAGCGCGTCAGCGGTCCTTTTTATTTCTTCCGTGGCCCGTGTAAAATTCCTTTGTTCAATGGCTTCCCGTATGCCGGGCATTGTTTTCACACCATAGCCGGTATACATGCCCGGCGCGTATAATACATGTTTGTACCAGGGTCTATCCGGAAGTCCGTTTTCCAGTAACAATTGCTGCTCGGCCCGGTAGAGCTGCCGGTTGAGGTGGTCGTGATTTTCTTTTACGCTGTCGGCCCGCATCCACACGTCGTGTGCGTGATTGACGCTTTTCTCCAGGTCCGCAACGGCATTCAGCAGCGGGGAGAAATCAATATAGGGAACGGCCTCTTTGGGTTGCGGCGCAAAAAAAGGTTTTGCCGTATCAGATGCCAGGGTTAAATATTTTCCCTTCAACACGTCATTGCTGATCTCCGTATTCGCCCGCAGGTCGTTGATCATGGTTTGCAGCTCTGCACTGTAATCCTTGATTTTCGAATACAGGCTTCTGAAATCAAAAGGCAACAGATCGGCTTCTGCCATTCTTAACATGAGATGTCCGGCGGTTTTGGCCAGTGCGGCTTCATAATAAAAACCGGGATCCTTGAACCGGATAAAGTCATCATAGGAATCATAAATGGAGTGATATTCTCCGCCATTGTCCTCGCCCCCGTAAGCGATATTCAGGGAAGGCACACCCAGGTGTTGCAGAAACGCAGAATAGTCGGACCCGCTGCCGAGGGCATCCAGGGTCATGGATGTTTTTGCCATGTCTTCTTTGGCCCGCTTCAGGTCCGGGGCGGTCGCTACTAGATGGGCTTTCAATCTTTCATACACATTTACGCCGGTCTCCGGGTCCCTTATCCCTTTGGCCACTTCATCCACAAAACCCTCCAGGCTGTGTGAACCACCGGCATATAAAAATCCCCTGCCGTTACCATCCGAGTTGATGTACAGCACAGCGTTTTGCTTCAACAGTGAATCGTGGTCCTCGGCCCATTCCGTAGAACCCAGCAACGCGGGTTCTTCCCCATCCCATGCACAATAGACGAGGGTTCTCCTGGGTCTCCAGCCTTTCCGGACGAGTTGACCGACTGCCCGGGCCTCTTCGAGCATGGTTGCCTGGCCACTGATGGGATCCTGCGCGCCGTTCACCCAGGCATCGTGATGGTTGCCGCGAATCACCCATTCATCCGGGAAATCTTTTCCTTTCAGCATGGCGATCACATCATAACAGGGTACCAGTTTCCAGTCAAATTCCAGTTGCAGGTGAACGGTTGTTTTTCCCGGTCCCACATGATACGTTATCGGCAATGCTCCCCGCCAGCTTTCCGGTGCCACAGGGCCATCCAGGGCCTCCAGCAGAGGCTTTGCATCATGATAACTGATGGGCAGCACCGGAATTTTCAACAGGTTCGGCGCGTTCTCATGGGAAGCGATCCGTTTGGCATTTTTAGTAGCGCCTATGCCGGGTGTCAGGGGGTCGCCGGGATAGACGGGCATATCCATCACGCTTCCACGCTGTACCCCATATTCATTTTTAAATGGTCCTTTAGGATATACATCTCCCTGAAAGTAACCATCTTCTTTCGGATCAGAATATATAATGCAGCCAACGGCCCCGTGTTCCAGCGCCACTTTGGGTTTGATGCCGCGCCAGCTCATCCCATATTTTAC
>DASRLM010000598.1:0-2735 GCA_035648455.1 Puia sp.
TCATCGGGGGTTAAGTTTTACCGTTGTTTGACATGCTTCCCCTCAATTGCTGGCTTATCCTGGGCAGCGCCACGATGAGCAGGACAAAAACGGCCGTGACCAATTTGAGGAAATTGGGATCAATCCCCATCGCCAGGGTAAATGCCAGCACAAGCTGAAAGATAAGACTGCCCGCCAGCACCAGCAGGAGCTGCAGACCGATGCGGGTGATGTTCATCCATATAATCAGCGCATCGGCGATCAGTACCGCGCCCAAACCGGTGATCACGATGCCGATGCCCATATTGATATCGGCAAAACTCTGGTATTGCGCAACCAGGAAACCGCTGAGTGCGGTGAGTGCATTGGCAATCGCGAGACCGATGATCTTAATGACATCATTATTGATGCCCATGGATTTGGTCATCACGGGATTGTTCCCCGTAGCCCGCATGGCGATACCAAAATCGGTTAACAATAAATAACGGAGTAAAAAAATAAGCAGGATAATGATGATCAGCGCAACAGACAGCTCGTTATAAAGCTCCGTGTGAAAGAACGAAAAGCTGCTAAACAGGGTATGCATATTGATCAATGGAACATTGGACCTTCCCAGGATGGTCAGGTTCACCGAATACAATCCCGTCATCACCAGGATACCGGCAAGCAGCGCATCTATCCTGAGCTTGGTATGGATGAGGCCGGTACAGACGCCTGCCAGCGCGCCCGCCAGCATGCATACCGGCAACACAGCTAGCGGGGACCAGTGGTTGGTTAGTAAAACAGCAGTCACCACGGCGCCCAGGGTATAACTTCCATCCGTCGTGATATCCGGGATGTTGAATATTTTCATCGTAATGAAAATGCCCAGGGCCATGGGGCCGAGGCAAATGGATAACTGGAGGGCCGTTAGATAAAACTGACTCATTGAACGGGTTGAAAATCCGAAGGTAAGTTTAAACCGAATTTTTTCGCGACCGATGGATTATAGACTTTTTTTCTGAGCCTGACCATTTCCCAATGAAGGCCGTTCGTGCTCTTCGTTTTCAGATATTGAGCGGCCTGCTGACCCGCCTGGTATCCCCATTGATAAATATCGGCGCCAAAAGCAGCCAGAGCACCTCTCTCAACCAAACCTGCCTCACTCGTAAAAATGGGTATATTTTTTTGATTGCATGCCTGGAGAATGGTTTCAAAGGATTCGAAGACGATATTATCGGGATTGGCAAAGAACACATCAATATTTTTGGAGAGCAGGGATGCGGTAACGAGTTGCACATCGGCCGTGGAATTCACCGGAAGCGCGGTCAGACTGATATTATTGGCGGCGGCCAGTTTCCGGATCCTGTCCATGGATTCCACCGACTGGGGTTCTGATTGGTTATAGATCATACCAACGGCCAACTGGCCCGACTTTGGCTTCACTACTTTTGGAATAAGCAAAAAGGAAGTATCTATATAATCCAGCGTTTCTCCGACACCGAACAAATTCCGGGGCGGCTGGCCCGAGGCGTCATTCACCTTCATTAAAGCCGGTGTAGGGGATACCATCATGAAGATGGGAATATCTTTTGTGTTTTGAACAGCCGTGATGGATGACAGAGACGGGTTGGTTGCGATAAGGGTTACGGGTTGGGAAACAAAATATTTGACGATCTGGGTAAGAGTAGGGATGTTGCCCTGTGCATTCCGGTATATCAATTTAATGGTTCCTTTTTTTTCATCAAACCCATCTTTCCGGAGCGCATCCATAAAGCCGGTTTTGGCCTGCTCGATGGTATTGTCCTGAAACGCATCTGCAAAACCAATGACCGGAACCTGGGAATTCTGCTGGTTATTGCAGGCCATGGATAAAGCAAGACCGGAAACTAAAAGCCATTTCTTCATTGTTGTTGTTTATACTTTTTAAGGATTAGGTCCCGGTTTGATTTAATAGTAACGGGTGTGGATTTTTGGAAAACAAAGTAAAAATAGACAATTATTCTGCTGTTGATATTTATTGAGGAACAATAACTTCGAATCATTATCTTTCGTTGACAAGGAAAACAACATTGGGAATGAGCAACAGGCTGATAAAGATATTCTTTGGGATTGCCGTTGGTCTTTACATGCTGCTGGTCTGTATAAATAACATTACAGACTACGGTGCCAATTTTCAATTTGTCAGCAAGGTCACTGGTATGGAAGATATTTTTTCCAGAGAAAAA
The DNA here is from genome assembly GCA_035648455.1 of Puia sp. GTDB lineage: Bacteria > Bacteroidota > Bacteroidia > Chitinophagales > Chitinophagaceae > Puia. Next base: position 2,187 of record DASRLM010000598.1, read on the forward strand.
AACGGCTGGCGGGCTGTCGACAGCCGGGATTTGCAACACCTCTTTTACCTGTTCATTATCGCCTGGGAACTACTGATCACCGGATTGGTTGCGCTGGGTGTTGTCCGGATGTTGCGAGATTTAAAGGCGGAAGCTGTGGATTTTAAAAAATCGGGAAAACTTCTCAGGCTCGGTTTATTTCTGGGTGTTATCCTTTGGTTCACTGTTTTTGTTACGGTAGGTGGGGAATGGTTCCTGATGTGGCAGTCGAAAATCTGGAACGGACAGAATACGGCATTTATGCTGACGATCGTTTTTCTGTTATTTCTGATGTATCAGAAACAGCCGGATGATTAATTTTCATATTCTTTATCCAGCTGGATTCTGTCGGTCTCTACCAGGTGTTTAAGTTCCTGTTCTGTGGGCAGATATAATCTGTATTTACTGGCAAACAATCTTTCGTTTTCCGCGAGCACGGAATATTTAACGATGGTTTCATCTTTTTCTGTACAGAGAATGATACCGATGGAAGGATTGTCCTGCTCTCCTTTTTTTAAGTCGTTGTACATG